>JANWUU010000291.1 GCA_025057735.1 Burkholderiaceae bacterium | reverse complement strand
GCCGCAACGCGCCGCCGGTGCCGGAACGGTCGTCGTGGCAGCCGGAGGCCGCACACGTATTGTTCGCCAACACGGCGTTGAAGATCGGATCGATACAGCGCTGAAAGTAGGCGAATGAGAGCCTTCGGCCGCCCGGATTCGCAGGGTTGCTCACCTCCGGCGGGTTGTCGAACGGGTTGGAGCCGCCGCAGGCGGCGAGCGCGAAAGCGAGAAAGCCGTGCGCACAGACGCGCACGGCTTTCACCGTGAGTGCGGACCGCCGAGTCAAGGCGTGCACCCCGTCTGTATCCAGGCCGCGATCGTGTTGTAGCCGGCGCTGCCCGCCGGCAGCACGGCGGTCGATTGCCCGCTCGCACCGGCCGGATGCGGCACGGTCGACGGCCGCGCGAGCAGAGCGTTGGCCGCCGGCTGGCACGTGTTGGAGATCATCGACAGCGTGGCGTTGTAGTCGCCCTCGACGCTGCCGGTCAGCACGTAGCGGTTACGGAAGAAATTCTGACCGGTGGCGGTACCGTCGGTGCCACCGGGCCGGTGGCAGCCCGCGCACTGCGCATTCAGGATCGGCTGCACCTGTGCCGCGAAGGCCTGCTGGCTGAGCGTGGTCAGCCGCACCCCGCTGCCGCCGTTGGTCAGGTCGTTGTAGTAGACGCCGCCCAGATCGATCCACTCCGACAGCAGGCGCTTCTCGGCGGCGTTCAGCATGGTCGCGTGATCGGGGCTGGCGGGCGTCGGGTAGCGGCTGCGCGCCTCGGCGGACGCCTTCAGCGTCTGACCGAACAGGATCTCGATCAACCGGCTGGAACGCGCCAGGCCGCGCGCGCCGCCGGCGCTCGTCTCCACCAGGGCGGCACCGCGTACCACGACCGGCACGCCGTCCTCGATACGCGTCACCGGCAGGCCGGTGGCCGGATCGATCAGCGGGTCGCCGACCACCAACTTCTCATAGGAGACGAGCCGCCCGGTGCCCGCAGTATTGGCGCGTAGATCGAGCCGCGCCGGATCGTTGTGGCAGTTGGTGCAGGTGTTGGCGCCGCGGTCGCGCGTCCACAGCGGCTGGATGTGGGTCGGGTAGTTGATGAAGCCGTTGACCGGCGCCGGTGTCTGCAGGTCGTCGGCCGGATTCGGGTTGCCGGTATAGCGGATCGTGATCGGCGCGCGCGCCGTCACGCCCGGGCGCGTGGTGTCGGCCCAGACGTCCGTGAACTCCAGGTGCGGCTTCAGCGTCAACGCGCTGGCATCCAGCCGCGTGCGCAGCGAGGCCATCGTCTCGCCGGTCTGGTGCTGGCTGGCCAGGGCCGGATTGAGCCCCGCCGGCATCGTGTTCACGGTGGCGCCGCTGTTGATCGACGCGCCACGACGTGGGCTGTGGCAGCCCATGCAGGTGCGGCGCTCGCCGGGGCGCACCTGGATCCAGTTCAGGTGCGTCTGGAACGCGCGCCCGTAGGCGTCGGTCACCTGCAGGGCGAGCGGCACGTCCGCCGGCACCTGCAGCTTGAAGGAGCCGTCCGGCTCGATCGGCGCATAGCCGAGGATCTGCTGCGGCTCGAAATCGGTTTCGCCCAGCGCCCCGCGCACACCCGTCATGTTGGCCACCGGCGGCGCCGCGCGCGTGGCGCGCACGAAGCGCACCGGCGTGCAGTGGTAGGCGGCATCGGCCGGATCCTTCATCCGCACCAAATTGGCGATCTGCGCGCGCGTGTCCAGCGGATCGGTGCGTGGCATCTTGGCGATGCCCTCGCTGCAGCCGGCCGGCAGATCGGCGGCTGCCAGCATTGTCTCGCCCATGCGCTGCAGCCCGTCGGTGTCGTAGATGCTGCGCACCTCGATCAAGCCCAGATTTTGCGCCGCGAGCGCGCTGTCGAGGCTGGCTGGATCCACGGCATTGGGCTCCGGCCGCGGCTGCAGCGCGATCGGGTCCGTGTACATGAAGCCGGCGGGCGGCATGGCCACCGGCAGGAAGGTCTGCTGCGCCGGATCGAACATGTAGATCGCGTACGACGGCCGCACATTGTTCTGCAGCGAATCGTTGGCGATCTGCTCGCGCGTGCGGTTGCGATCCGACAGCCGCGCGATTTCTTCTGCGCTCAGCGTCGCGCACGGCACCACCTGGCCGTTGCGCGTGACCTGGCACGGCGCATAGGCAACCAACAGGCGGTTGGTGCCGTCCCACAGCGGGTACGGCGTCGTGATGCGGCCATGCAGCGACAGGCCACGGTCGAAGCTCAGGGGCTGCGCGGTGGCCTGCCGCTGGCCGCCGCCTCCGGCCACCTGCGTGTTCACCGGCGCGTTGTGCTCCGAGTAGTTGGCCACGTCGATGAACACCAGGGCCCCACCTTCCTGGGTGCCGGACAGCGGCATCAGGCTGGAGGCGACGAACCCCTTGTACGGTCCGCTCGGATCCATGTCGCGCGGGTGCAGGAAGCTGTTGCCGGGGCTGAACTGGCCGTAGAGCACGAACAGATCGGTCCCGTCGGGCTTCACCCGGAAGATCGTGAAACGGTTCTGGTCGCCGACGTGCTCCCAGCGGGCGAACATGATGTCGCCGTTGGGCCGCACGACCGGGTTGCGCTCGTGGCTGGCGTTGACGGTGATCTGCTGGATGTTGCTGCCGTCGGCGGCCATCGTGTGCAGGTTCAGCACGCGCTCGCGCTCGTACTCGTCCAGCAGGTAAAAGGTCTGGCCGCCGCTCGTGGTGCGCGTGCGGCTCTGCCGGTTGGACGCGAACACGAAACCGCGCCCCGCCGGCAGATAGGCGGGATCGACGTCGTCGTCCTGCGTAGAGCTGGTGATACGCCGCAGGGTGCCGCCGCGGATGCCGCCGGCGGTCATGTCGTATTCCCAGATATTCCAGCGCCCGGTGCAGGCGGGCTGGCCGTTGATCGTGGACGTGTTCGACGTCGGACAGCGCAGGGCGAAGACGATCTTCTTGCCGTCGTACGAGACCTCCGGGTCGGAGACGTCGCCCTGTCCCTGCGTGATCGCAGCGGTGACGTTGTACTCCTCGGCCGATGGCGAGGACTTCTCGCGGATGATCAGGTCACCGCCGGGGGCGAAGTTGGTGCCGTCGGTCGGATTCAGCGCCACGGTGTTCGACCGCTTGACGTACGCGATCGACACGTCGCCGTTGACGGTGAC
>JANWUU010000109.1 GCA_025057735.1 Burkholderiaceae bacterium | reverse complement strand
TCGTCTTCCGCCGTCGGCGAGAACAGCTCGGCCGTATACGGCCACAGGTCCTCGAGCGCGCGCTGCATGCGGGTGTGCGACTCAGCGGTGCCGTCGCCCAGCCGCAGCGTCCACTCGCCGGCATGCTGCAGGTGGTAACGGGTCTCCTTCGCGCTCTTGGCGGCGATCGCCGCCAGCGGCGCGTCGGCCGATGCCGCCAGCCGCTCCCACAGTGCCTCCTGGAACGCGGCAAACAGGAAGTTGCGCAGGATCGTGCGCGCAAAGTCCCCGTTCGGCAGCTCGACCAGCGAAACGTTGCGGAACTCGCCCTCGGCGCGCAGGAACGCCAGCGCGTCCTCGTCGCGCCCGGCCCCTTCGAGCGCGCCGGCATGCGTCAGCAGCAGCCGCGCCTGACCGATCAGATCCAGCGCCACGTTGGTGAGCGCGATGTCCTCCTCGATCACCGGCCCGTGGCCGCACCATTCCGACAGCCGCTGGCCGAGGATCAGCGACGAGTCGGCGATGCGCAACACGTACTGCAGGTGGGCAGCCGCGGTATCCATGCACGCCCCGTCACATGTGCTGCACGTCGTCCGGCAGCTCATAGAAGGTGGGGTGCCGGTAGATCTTGTCCGCAGCCGGATCGAACCACTCGGGCTTGGCGTCCGGATCGCTGGCGACGATCTGGTCGGAGCGCACCACCCAGATGCTGACGCCCTCCTGCCGCCGCGTGTAGACGTCGCGCGCCAGTTGCAGCGCCATTTTCGCATCCGGCGCGTGCACGCTGCCGCAGTGCTTGTGATCGAGACCGCTCTTGCTGCGGACGAATACCTCCCACAGCGGCCACTGCCGGCGCGTCGTGCCGCCGTCGGTCATGCCGCCTGCCTTTCGCGCCGCGCCCGCTTCTCGGCATGAGCAAGCGCCGCCTCGCGCACCCAGGCGCCCTCCTCCCACGCCCGGCGGCGGGCGGCGATGCGCTCGCGTGCGCACGGGCCGTGGCCGTTGATCACGTTCCAGAACTCGTTCCAGTCGGGTTCGCCGAAGTCGTAGTGGCCGCGCTGCGGGTTCCACCTCAACTGCGGGTCCGGCAGCGTAACCCCCAGCACCTGCGCCTGCGGCACGGTGGCATCGACGAATTTCTGCCGCAGCTCGTCGTTGCTGATGCGCTTGATGCCCCAGCGCATCGACTCGGCCGTGTGCGGCGACTCCCTGTCCGGCGGCCCGAACATCATCAGGCTCGGCCACCACCAGCGGTTGACCGCGTCCTGAACCATCGCGCGCTGCTCCGCCGAGCCGCGCATCATCGTCAGCAGCAAATCGAACCCCTGGCGCTGATGGAACGACTCTTCCTTGCAGATGCGGATCATCGCCCGCGCGTACGGCCCGTACGAGCAGCGCGTCAGCGGGATCTGGTTCATGATCGCGGCGCCGTCGACCAGCCAGCCGATCACACCGACGTCGGCCCAGGTGAGCGTCGGGTAGTTGAAGATCGACGAGTACTTGGCGCGGCCGGCATGCAGCGCCTCGATCAGCTCGTCGCGCGTCACCCCCAGCGTCTCGGCCGCCGCGTACAGGTACATGCCGTGGCCGCCCTCGTCCTGCACCTTGGCCAGCAAAATGGCTTTGCGCTTCAGCGTCGGCGCGCGCGTGATCCAGTTGCCCTCCGGCAGCATGCCGACGATCTCCGAATGGGCGTGCTGACTGATCTGGCGGATCAGCGTGCGGCGGTACGCCTCCGGCATCCAGTCCTTCGGCTCGATGAACTCGCCGCGCGCGATCTTCGCCTCGAACGCCGCCAGGAGGCGCGCATCCTCGGCCGCGGCCGGCGCGCGCGCCTCCTCCTTCACCGGCTGCGGGACATCGATGGCCTGCGTGTACATCGTTCACGCCTTCGGTCGTTTGTCCAGAATGCGCTTGGCCTTGCCGAGCGAGCGTTCGAGCGTCTCCGGCAGCGCCAGCCGCACAGTCGCCGTCACGCCGACGTAGGCCTTGATGTTGTGCTCCAGTTGCCGCGCTGCCGCCGCGCGCGCCTCCTCGCCGCCGGCGGCCAGGGCCGCGCCCATCTCCACGTGCACGGTCAGCTCGTCCAGGTGCTGCGGCCGCGTCACCTCCAGCAGGTAGTGCGGGGCCAGTTGCGGCTGCTTCAGGATCAGCTCCTCGATCTGCGTGGGGAAGACGTTGACGCCGCGGATGATCAGCATGTCGTCGGTGCGCCCGGTGATCTTCTCGATCCGGCGCATCGCACGCGCGGTCGGCGGCAGCAGCCGCGTCAGGTCGCGCGTGCGGTAGCGGATCATCGGCAGTGCTTCCTTGGTGAGCGTGGTGAAGACGAGCTCCCCCTTCTCGCCATCGGGCAGCACGCGACCTGTCTCCGGGTCGATGATCTCCGGATAAAAGTGGTCCTCCCACACGGTCAGGCCGTCCTTGGTCTCGATGCACTCCTGCGCGACGCCGGGACCGATGATTTCCGACAGCCCGTAGATGTCGATCGCATCCATCCCGGTGCGCAGCTCGATCGCCTGCCGCATCGACGGCGTCCACGGCTCGGCGCCGAAGATGCCGATCTTCGGCGAGCAGGCGCGCGGATCGTGGCCCTGGCGCTGCATCTCTTCCACGATGGCCAGCATGTACGAGGGCGTCACCATGATGATGTCGGGCCGGAAGTCGACGATCAGTTGCACCTGCCGTTCGGTCATGCCGCCCGACACCGGCACCACGGTGCAGCCGAGCCGCTCGGCCCCGTAATGCGCGCCCAGTCCTCCGGTAAAAAGGCCGTAGCCGTAGGCCACGTGCACGATGTCCCCGGGCCGCCCGCCGGCGGCGTAGATCGAGCGTGCCATCACGGTGGCCCAGGTGTCGATGTCGCGCGCCGTGTAGCCCACCACGGTCGGCTTGCCGGTCGTACCGCTGGAGGCGTGCAGGCGTACCACCTTCTCGCGCGGCACCGCGAACAGGCCGAACGGGTAGTTCTCGCGCAGGTCCTGCTTGGTCGTGAAGGGAAACCGGGCCAGATCCTCGAGCGTGCGCAGATCCTCCGGCCGCACCCCGGCGGCATCGAACGTGCGCCGGTAATGCGGCACGTTTTCGTAGGCGTGCCGCAGCGTCCACTGCAGCCGCGCCAGTTGCAGCGCCGCGAGCTCGTCGCGGCTGGCCCGCTCGATCGGTTCGTAGCCGCCGCCCTGCGGATGTCTGGCCGGCATCGTCGCCTCCCTCCTGCCTTCCCTACAGCGCCACCACGTGCTTGCCTTTCTGCGTGTGCGAGCGACCGCGCATCACCGCCACCGTCTTGCCGAACTGGTTGGTGACGGCGATGTCGTAGACGCCGTTGCGGCCGGCGAGCGCCAGTTCCCGCGCCTCCGCCAGCAGACGGTCGCCTTCGTGCGCGGGCGCGAGGAACTCCACCGCGATACCGGCGGCCACCGTCAGCTCGTTGCGGCTGTTGCAGGCATAGGCGAACGCCGAGTCCGCCAGCAGCGTGATGAAGCCGCCATGGCAGATGCCGAATCCGTTCAGCATGTCCCTGCGCACCACCATCGTCAGCCGCGCATAGCCGGGGGCGACCGCCTCCACCCGCATGCCGAGCGAGCGCGTGGCGGGGTCGTTCTCGTACATGCCGCGCGCCACCGCCTCGGCGACGCTCTGCGGGTCCGGCGCCTGCGCGGCCTCGTTCATCGTCATTGCCCCTGGAAACGCGGCGCGCGCTTCTGCAGGAAGGCGGCTACGCCCTCGGCGTAATCGGCCGTGCGGCCCAGCTCGCGCTGAAAATCGCGCTCCAGATCGAGGCTCTGCGCCAGCGTCAGCGACCAGGCCGCGTAGATCGCCTCTTTGGTGCGCGCCAGCCCGCGCGTCGGGCCGGCCGCCAGTTGCGCCGCCACGTTCCTGACCGTCGGCATCAGCTCGGCGTCATCGACGCACTTCCAGATCAGGCCCCAGGCCTCCGCCTGCTCGGCGCTGATCCGCTCCGCGAGCAGAGCCATGCCGAGCGCCCGCGCGTTGCCGACCAGGCGCGGCAGGAACCAGGTGCCGCCCGAGTCCGGCACCAGCCCGATCTTGGCGAACGCCTGCACGAAACTCGCCGACCGCGCAGCGAACACGAGGTCGCAGGCAAGCGCCAGGTTGGCGCCGGCGCCGGCCGCCACGCCGTTGACGGCCGCGATCACCGGCAGGGGCAGGCTGCGGAGCGCGAGCACCAGCGGCTTATAGTGGGTCTCGATCGATTCCCCAAGGTCGCGCGGGGACTCGCCCGGCGCCACCGCCCGGTCGGACAGGTCCTGCCCGGCGCAGAAGCCACGGCCGGCGCCGGTCAGCACCAGGCAGCGCACGTTGCGGTCCGCGCCGATGCGGGACAGCGCCGCGCGCACCTCCTCGTGCATCGCCACCGTGAAGCTGTTGAGGCGCTGCGGCCGGTTCAGGGTCAGCGTGGCGATCCCGTCGGCAACTTCCAAGACGATGTTTTCGTAGGCGGAGCTCATCGCGGCGGCGGCGTTTGGGGCAAGCGGGGACGATCGTAATCGTTGAACGGGCGGTCAATCAATAAGCGCCGCAACGCGCGCTAAGCTGCGGCCCTCGCCGTTACCGCCGCCCCCGTATGCCTTGCTACAGCATCGATGGCATCGTCCCGGTGGTCGACCCCACCGCCTATGTCCATCCGACGGCCGTCCTGATCGGTGACGTGATCGTCGGCCCGCACTGCTACATCGGACCCTGCGCCAGCCTGCGCGGCGATTTCGGCCGCATCGTGCTGCACGAGGGCGCGAACGTGCAGGACTGCTGCGTCATGCATGGCTTTCCAGGCACCGACACCGTGATCGAGCGCGACGGTCATATCGGCCACGGGGCGGTGCTGCACGGCTGCGTGGTGCGCCGCAACGCCTTGGTGGGCATGAATGCGGTGGTCATGGACGAGGCGGTGGTCGGCGAGGCCGCCATGGTGGCTGCCTGCGCGTTCGTGAAGGCCGGCATGCAGGTGCCCGCGCGCACGCTGGTGGCCGGCATGCCGGCGCGCGTGGTGCGCGAACTGCGCGAGGATGAGCTGCGCTGGAAGGCGGAGGGCACTGCGCAGTACCACGAGCTCGCCCGGCGGTCGCTTGCCACGCTGCGCGAGGTGCAGCCGCTGACGGCCGTGGAGCCGGACCGGCGCCGCTTCTCGGCCGAGGAGGTCATGCCGCCGATCGCGCGCCGCCGCGCGCAGGAGTCGCAGCCGTAGCGCAAGGCGCGCTTCCGCGCGGCGCTGCGTCCAACAGTAACCCTATACTCGCGCGCATGACTCCGCGCCCTCGCCACGTCGTCGCCATCGCCACCTGCAGCATCGCGCTCGCCGCGCAGGCGCTGGAGCCGGCCGCCGAACCCGACCTGCCGATGCCGGCCGCCTTGGGGGCGGCGGTCGCGGCCTCCGCAGCGCCGGAGGCGAAGGACGCGATCGAAAAGCCGATCGAGCAGGTCGCCCCTGCCGCGCCGCCCTCACCGGCAGCCGAACGCCCACCGTCGCCGGCGCAGCGGCCGGCCACCGCAAGCGAATCCCCCGGCGATCTGTGGGAGCGCATCCGCCGCGGGCTCGCGCTACCGGATCTGACCACGCCAGCGGCCGCACGCGCCACGCGCTGGTATGCGGACCGGCCCGATTACATCGCGCGCATGGTCAGCCGTGGCAGTCGCTACCTTTTTCACATCGTCGAGGAGATCGAGCGGCGCGGCATGCCGATGGAACTGGCCCTGCTGCCGTTCGTCGAGAGCGCGATGCAGCCCGAGGCGGAATCGCACGCGAAGGCCGTCGGTCTGTGGCAGTTCATTCCGTCGACCGGCAAGCTGTATGCACTCGAGCAGAACCTTTGGCAGGACGACCGCCGCCACATTGTCCAATCGACCCGCGCCGCGCTCGACTACCTGCAGAAGCTGTACGACGACTTCGGCGACTGGCAACTCGCGCTCGCCGCTTACAACTGTGGCGAAAACTGCGTGGCGCGGGCGCTGGCGCGCGCCCGCGCGCAGCGGCGGCCGACCGATTACGCGAGCCTTGCCTTGCCGCGCGAGACGCAGTTTTACGTGCCCAAGCTGCAGGCGCTGAAGAACATCGTGCGCGAGCCGTCCCGCTACGGAATCAGCCTGCCGGCCATCCGCGACGAGCCTTATTTCGTCACGCTGACCAAGACGCGCGACATCGACGTCGCCACGGCGGCGCGGCTTGCCGAACTGCCGCTCGAGGAATTCCGCGCGCTGAACCCGGCCTTCAAGCGGCCGATTATTGTCGGCGCCTCCGCCCCCACGATCCTGCTGCCGGCCGACCGCGTCGAGACCTTCAAGGCGAATCTGGCGGCCTGGGAGGCCACCGGCCAGCCTTTGGCGAGCTGGACTGCCTACACGTTGCGCGACGGCGAGACGCTCGCGCAGGTGGCGGCGCGCGTGGGCGTGGCTGAGGCCAAGCTGCGCGAGGCGAACCGCATTCCACCGCGCTACCGGATCGCACCGCGCTCCACCATCCTGATTCCGCGCGACGAGACGATGGACGAAGACATCGCACCGGAGAAACTCGCCGCCGGCCTAACCTTGGTGCCGGAGCAGTCCAACCTGCGCCAGATCACCTATCGCGTCCGCCGCGGTGACACGCTCGCCTCGGTGGCGCGGCGCTGGGGCGTGCGTCCGGAGGAAATCGCCGCCTGGAACAACCTGCACGGCGGGGCGCTGTTCG
>JANWUU010000418.1 GCA_025057735.1 Burkholderiaceae bacterium | reverse complement strand
CTTCGATCTGGTGCGGCGTGCCGACGAAGCGATGTATACGGCCAAGCGGCGCGGCAAGGGTTGCGCCGTGCACTGGGGCGAACGCACGGCGCGCTGACGTCGCCCGCGGCTATGCCGCCTTGGCGCGTAGGCGGGGTCTTGGCGGGCGGGGCCGCGCCGCCGCCTTGCGTTCGGCCACGATGGTCCAGTCCGGCAGCGCGTCGCGCAGCGAGGCGAGCGCCCGATCGGCGCACTCCACCAGCAGCATCGGACCGGCGACGTCGAGCACGCGCGCGCCGGCGGCGGCGGCGCAGCGCGCGGCGCGCTCGGTCTGGGCGCTGCCCTCACCGCGATAGCGCAGGACGAATCGGCTCATGTCCTCGTTATTGTGGCAGGCCGTCGCCCTGCAAGTCACGCAGCAGCAGCAGGTCCAGCGTCGAGGTGCGCGCCAGCCGCTCGAACTGGTCGGCCCGTGCCGCCCCGCGCGGCATCGCCAGCAGCGCCGGGCGACGCGCCAGACGCCGCGCCAGCACGCCGGTGGCGATCGGGCAGGCCATCGAGGTGCCATCCATCACGCCGTAACGGTCGCCCGGCAGCGTCGAGATCAGGCCGACGGCCGGCGCGGCCAGGTCGAGCTCGGCACCGCGGTTGGAGAAGCGTGCCAGGAAGCAGCGTTCCTCGCCGAATTTACGTCCGAACGGGCGCGCGACGTCCTCGGCCTGCGGCGCCTCGCGCGGCCAGCGGTTGCGCACGCCGATGGCGGCCACCGCCAGGGCCAGCGCGTGGCGGCCCGGCCAGGCCACCGCGCCGCCTTCGTTGCCGGCCGCGATCAGGCACAGCACTCCGCGGGCGCGCGCGTCCTTGATCGCCTCGTCGGTGAGAGGATCGTCCGGCCCGCCGCCCAAGCTCAGGTTCAGCAGATCGCAGCCGTCGGCCACGGCGCGGTCGATCGCCTTGGCGATGGCGAAGTTCGACGCCCCGGCGCGGCCTTTTCCGAAGACCCGGTAGGTGCGCAGCCGCACCCCCGGCGCCATGCCGCGCAGCGGTCCGCGCGCCGCCAGCAGGCCGGCGACGTGCGTGCCGTGCCCGTCGACGTCGGGCCAGTCGGATTCCGGCTCGCCGTAGACCGTGTTCGCACCGCCGTCGACCGCGAGGGCCGCATGCGGGCCGACGCCGGTGTCGATCACGCCCACCGTGACGCCGCGGCCGTCGCTGGCGCCGCTGCGCTCGTAACAGGCGGCGCGGCTGTCGGCGAAGGCGAGATCGATCGGGACCAAGTCGACCGTCCCGGCCCTGGGACCGAAATTCCTGATCAGCCGCGGCCAGGCCTGGGCGAATGGAAACAGGTACAGCCGCTCCAGAACCCGCGTAGTGGCGGGCAGGCGCAGCCGCACCTGGCCGCGGCGGTTGGTGCGTCCCCGCGCGCCGCGCCCGGCGGCGTAGTCGGTGAAGGCGATCACCTCGCACTCGGGAACGGGCGCCCCGCTTCCCTGCAGCACCACGGTGAGCAGCACGCCGCCGGCAGGGGCGCGCGCGCCCGCGGCGACGGCGGGCGCTTTAAGTGCCGGTCGCGGCGCGCGCGCCGGCGGGTAGAACACCTCCGGCACGATGCGCGTGCCAGGGTGCGCACGGCGCAGCTCAGGCACGCGCGAGGGCGGCAGCGCGACCAGCTTCGGTCCGTTGTCGCGGATCGAATCCAGCACCCGCAGCGCGGGCCGTCGCACGGTGGAGGCCGGCTGCAGCGACGCAAGGAACTGCCGCGTCGCCGGCGCGGAGAACGGCTCGACGGCGGCGAAACCGCGGGTGGGCAGCAGCACGTAACGCATCGCTTGCTCCAGGCGCTCGACGGATGGGCCGCATTGTCCGCCACGACGGGGCCCGGCGACGGCGCGGGCGGCGGTTCTTTATAGTTCGCGCCCGGTTCGTCGCATCCCGGAGGAGACCGAAATGACCCGCATCGATCGCCGCCGCGCGCTGTTTGCCGGTTCTGCACTCGCCGCCGCCGCGGTGCTGCCGCGCGCCGGCGCGGCGCAGGCACCGGAGAAGAGAAAGGTGACGATCGCCGTCGGCGGCAAGAATCTGCTGTATTACCTGCCGCTGACGATCGCCGAGCAGCTCAAATACTTCGAGGCCGAGGGGCTGGAGGCCGAAATCGTCGATTTCGCCGGCGGCGCCAAGGCGCTGCAGGCCGTGGTCGGCGGCAGCGCCGACGTCGTCTCGGGCGCGTTCGAGCACACGCTGAACATGCAGGCCAAGGGCCAGCCGATGCGCGCCTTCGTGCTGCAGGGCCGGGCGCCGCAGATCGTGCTGGCGGTCAATACGCGCACGATGCCCAATTTCAAGTCGATTGCCGACCTGAAAGGCAAGAAGATCGGCGTCACCGCGCCCGGGTCTTCCACCAACATCATGGCCAACTTCGTGCTCGCCAAGGCGGGCCTGAAACCGAGCGACGTTTCCTACATCGGCGTCGGTGCCGCCAGCGGCGCGGTGGCGGCGGTGCGCGCCGGCCAGATCGACGCCATTTCCAATTTGGACCCGGTGATCACGATCCTCGCCCGTGCCGGCGACATCCGCATCGTGTCCGACACGCGCGATCCCGCAGAGGCGGAGAAAGTCTTCGGCGGACCGATGCCGGCCGGCTGCCTCTATGCGCCGGTGGCATTCCTGGAGCGCAACCCGAACACCGCGCAGGCACTGGCCACCGCGATCGTGCGCGCCAACCGCTGGATCCAGCAGGCGGGGCCGTCGGACATCATCAAGGTGGTGCCCGAGTCCTACCTGCTGGGCGACCGCGCCGTCTACATCGATGCCTTCCTGAAAGCAAAGGCGGCGCTGTCGCCCGATGGCTTGTTCCCGGACGCGGGGTCGGCGACCGCCTACCGCGCGCTGGCGAGCGTCGACGAGGCGATCGCCAAGGCCAAGCTCGACCTGAAGGCCAACTACACGAACGAGTACGTGCGCAAGGCGCTCGCCCGGCTGCGCGCGGCCTGACCGCCGGCGCACGCGGGCGCGCGGCCGTCGAAGCCATCGGAGAGGCAGGCATGGTGCCGGCACTCGCCCTCGACAACGTGACCTGCACGTTCGCGTCGAGCGACGCGCCGGAATCGCGCTACACCGCGGTGCAGGATGTCACGCTGGCGGTCGCGCCGGGCGAGTTCGTCAGCGTCGTGGGGCCGACCGGCTGCGGCAAGAGCACGCTGCTGAACGTCGCTGCCGGCCTGCTCGCGCCGAGCGCCGGCACGGTGCGGGTGTTCGGCCAGACCTTAGACGGCATCAACACGCGCGCCGGCTACATGTTCCAGGCCGATGCGCTGATGCCCTGGCGGACCGCGCTGCAGAACGTCACCGTCGGACTGGAGTTCCGCGGCGTGCCGGCGGCCGAGGCGACGCGCGTGGCGGAGGAGTGGCTGCAGCGGGTCGGGCTGGCCGGCTTCGGCGACCGCTACCCGCATCAGCTATCGGGCGGCATGCGCAAGCGCACGGCGCTCGCGCAGACCTTGGTGCTCGACCCGGACATCATCCTGATGGACGAGCCGTTTTCCGCCCTCGACATCCAGACGCGGCAACTGATGGAAAACGAGGTGCTGGAGCTGTGGGCGGCCAAGCGCAAGGCGGTGCTCTTTATCACCCACGACCTCGACGAGGCGATCGCGATGAGCGACCGCGTGGTCGTGCTGTCGGCGGGTCCGGCGGCGCGTCCGATCGGCGAGTTCGCGATCGATCTGCCGCGCCCGCGCGACGTGGCGGAGGTGCGCGTGGCGCCGCGCTTCATCGAGCTGCACAAGGCGATCTGGGACGTGCTGCGCGCCGAGGTCTTGCGGGGTTACGCGCGGCAGAAGGCGGCGGCGTGAGGGACGGCAACGGCCGGCGGGCAGGCCCCGGCCGGTGGATGGCGAGGCGATGCTGGGACGATTAAAGCCCAACGCGAGGAATCTGCGCGTCTGGCAGGTGGGCGTGCTGGTGGCGGTGTTCGCCCTCTGGCACGTGCTGACCAAGCCGGGGCTGATCCCGCCCTTTTTCTTCGACAACGACCGGCAGGCGGCCTTCTTCTTCGGCGAGCCGGTGAAGATCTTCGCCCGCATCGTCGACTGGTTCTTCATCACGCGCGACATCTACGGGCACCTAGCGATCACCCTGGCCGAGACGGTGCTCGCCTTCGTCATCGGGACCGCCGCTGGGCTCGTGGTCGGCATGTGGCTCGCGCTCAGTCCGATGGCGGCGGCGATCCTCGACCCTTATATCAAGGCGCTGAATTCGATGCCGCGGGTGATCCTGGCGCCGATCTTCGCGGTCTGGTTCGGGCTGGGCGTGGCCTCCAAGGTCGCGCTCGGCTTCACGCTGGTGTTTTTCATCGTCTTTTTCAACGTCTA
>JANWUU010000338.1 GCA_025057735.1 Burkholderiaceae bacterium | reverse complement strand
TACGGCGCCTCGCCCTCAGCCCGCAACTGCGCATTCAGCCGCTCGAAATCGTCGCGCCGGATGTAGACCTCGCCGCGCACCTCCAGCACGCGCGGTGGCTGGCGTGCATGCAGCCGCAGCGGAATCTGCCGGATCGTGCGTACGTTGGCGGTGACGTCCTCGCCGGTCATGCCGTCGCCGCGCGTGGCACCCAGCGCCAGAACGCCGTCTTCGTAGCGCAGATTGATCGCCAGGCCGTCGAATTTCAGCTCCGCCGAATACTGAACCGGCGGGTCGTCCGCGCTCAATCCCAGCTCGCGCCGGATGCGCGCGTCGAAGGCGTAGGCAGCCTGCGGCGTCGTGTCCGTCTCGCTGCGGATCGACAGCATCGGCACCGCGTGGCGCACGGGCGCCAGATCGGCCCGCGGCGGCGCACCGACCCGCTGCGTCGGCGAATCCGGCGTGGCGAGCTGCGGATACTGGGCCTCCAGCGCCTGCAGCTCGGCGAACAGGCGATCCCACTCGGCGTCCGGAATGGTCGGCCGGTCGAGCACGTAGTAGTTGTAGTTGTGCCGCTCGATCTCCTCGCGCAGCCAGCGTGCGCGCTCGGCCACCTGCGGCGGGACTCTCTCACCCATACAGACGGTGCGCGCGCGGCGACCCCGGTTCGATGCCGCTTTGCCGCATCTGGGCGTACAGGCCCTGAAGCTGCGTCTCGACGATGGCGAGCGCCGCCGCATCGACCGGTGCGCCGTTGTCGTCGACGATGTCGGCGTCGAGCTCCGAGGCCAGCGCCTGCGCCGCCTCGAACATCGCACGCAGCGGCTGCGCGGTGACCGGCGCCAGCGGCACGTCCAGTTCGAGCGCCAGGCGGCCGGCGCCGTCGCGTGCCAGCACGAACAGCGGCGCCGCGTCAACGCGCCGCTCCCAGCGGCCCTCGCCGGCGGGGGCAAGGCCGGCGCGGGCGGCCGCCGTCGCCACCTGCGCCGCCGGCGGCGTTCCGGTACGCGGCCGCAGCGTCAGGCCGATCTGCACGTCGAAGCGCGCGCAGGTGGCGCGTAGAGCCTCGGCGGCGGCGACCACCTGCGCGACCTCCGGGGTGTCCACGTCGGCGTCCAGCGCCATCGCCATCTGCTGCACGGCGGCGAAGAAGCGCGAAGCTTCCACCGCATCGAGACCCGCGCGCCGGCTGGCGAGTTGAATCGCCACCAGCAGCTCCGAGTAGAAGCCGAAGCGGTCGGCCTCAACCCATTGCTGCGCACGCGCGTCCCAGGCGGCGACGAACACCGGCAGCGCGAAGCGGCTGCGCTGCAAGACCGCGACCGCTTCCAGCACCGCGACGCCGTCCACCGCGTGCGCGCAACGCAGCTCCAGCGCGCAGTCGAGCAGCGGATCCTCGGCCCATGCGGCAGTCCCTGCGCGCTCGACCGCGGCCGCCGGCGGCGCCGCAGCGTGCGACTCCGGTGCGGCCGGCGCCGGCATCGGTTCCAGCCGCGGTTCGATGCGCGCCGCTGGCGGCGTCTGCGCGGGCGCAAGCAGCGCGTCGTCGACCCCCTCCCGCAGCCCCTGCAGCCGCTTCAGGGCCTGCCGCTCCTGCCACTTGCCGTAGCCGTACAGCGCCACCAGCACGACGGCCGCCAGCAGCAGCAGCGCGTAGTGCAGATCGCTCATCGCCGCCGGCGCCTCACACCGCCTCGGCGGCCAGCCGCTGCGCCTCGCCGATGTCCACCGCCACGATGCGCGACACGCCCTGTTCCTGCATCGTCACGCCGATCAGCTGCTCGGCCATCTCCATGGCGATCTTGTTGTGCGTGATGAACAGGAACTGCGTGCTGCCGCTCATCGAGCGCACCAAGTCGCAGAAGCGCTCGGTGTTGGCGTCGTCCAGCGGCGCATCCACCTCGTCGAGCAGACAGAAAGGCGCCGGATTGAGCTTGAACAGCGCGAACACCAGCGCCGTAGCGGCCAGCGCCTTTTCGCCGCCGGACAGCAGATGGATCGTGCTGTTGCGCTTGCCGGGCGGCTGCGCCATCACCTGCACGCCGGCATCGAGGATTTCCTCGCCGGTCATGATCAGCTTCGCGTCGCCGCCGCCGAACAGGCGCGGAAAGAGCTGGCCGAACTGCGCGTTGACCTGGTCGAAGGTCTGCTGCAGCAGTTCGCGCGTCTCGCGGTCGATGCGGCGGATCGCATCCTCCAGGGTGGCGATCGCGGCCTTCAGGTCGGCCGACTGCGCATCGAGGAAGCCCCTGCGCTCGCGCGCCGCGTTCAGCTCCTCGAGCGCCGCCAGATTGACGGCCCCGAGCGCGGCGATCTGCTCGGCCAGCGCGTTGATCTCGGTTTGCAGCGCCGCGGCACGCACGCCCTCCTGCAGGCGGGCGGCAAGCGCCGCTTCGTCGGCCTGCGCCTGCGCCAGCATCTGGGCGTGCTGCTCGACCACCAACCGCGCTGCCTGCTCCTTGAGCTGCAGCTCCGCGATGCGCTCGCGTTTCGGCAGGACCTCCTGCTCCAGCAACAGGCGTTCCTCGTCGGCGCGCCGTACCTGCTGCGCCAGATCGTCGAGCGCGCTGCGCGCCTCCCGCAGCCGCTCCTGCGCCTGGGTGCGCTGCTGCAGCCACTCGGCGAGGCCCGCGCGGGCGGCCGAATCGTCGAGCTTCGCCACCTCCAGCTGGGCGGTGTCGATATCGCGCGCCAGCCGTTCCGCTTCGACGCGCGCCACCGTGATCGCCTGCGCGATGTCGGCCGCCCGCTGTTGCGCCGCCGCCAGCTCGTATTCGAGCCGCTGTCGCTCGGCGGCCAGCCGCTGCGCCTCGTCGCGCGCCGCACGGCCGGCGCTGTCGGCCTGCTCGTAGGCGAGCCGGGCTTCCTCGTGCGCCTGCTGGCGCGCCGCGAGCGCCCCGTCGGCCTCCTGGAAGCGGCTCTCCAGTTCGTCGCGCTGGACCTGCAAGTCGCGCTCCTGCGACCGCACCTCCGCCAACTCGGTGTCCAGTTGGCCGCCGCGCTGGCGGACGCGCTCCACGAGCTCCTGTAGCCGCACCGCCTCCAGCTGTGTGGCGTGCAGTTGCGACCGCGTGCGCTCCAGCGCTTGGCGCGCCCCGTCCAGGTCCTGCTGGGCCGTCCGAAGCTGCGCCTCCACGCGCATCAGCGCATCGGTCGCCTGCTCGACCAGCAGCTTCTGCGCCTTGACCTCACGCTCGAGGTTCTCCAGTTCGCGCCGCCGCGCCAGCAGCCCCGCCTTGCGGTCGTCCGGGGCATAAAAGCGCACGCCGTGGCGCGTGACGCGGTGGCCGGCGGCGACCACGAACTGTGCCCCAGGTGGCAACTGGTCGCGGCGCGCCAGCGCCTGGGCCAGATCGTCGGCCACGAACGTCCCGTGCAGCCAGTCGCGCAGCACCGCCGCGAACGCGACGTCGTGGCCGCGCACGCGCTCGGCAAGCGGCACCAGTCCCGCGGGGGCCGGCGGCTCGCGCGGCACGGCACCGCTGGCGGAGAAAAAGGCCACGCGCGCCGGCGGCGCGTCGCTCGCCAGGCCCGTCAGCGTGTCCAGCCGGCCGACCTCCAGCGCCTGGACCCGCTCGTGCAGCACCGCCTCGACCGCCACCTCCCAGCCGGGCTCCACCTGCAGCCGCTTGAACAGACGCGGCAAGCCCTCCAACCCCTGTTTCCGTAGCCACGGGTCGAGGCGCTCGTCGGCTTCCACGTTGGAGAGCATTTCGCGCAGCGCGGCGGCACGCGCCTCCACGCGCGCCAGCGCGTCGGTTTCGCGCGTGCGTGCCTGCAGCGCCTCGTTGCGCGCCCGCTGCAGTTGCGCCAGCGCCGCCTCGCCGTCCTGCACGCGCGCAGTCAGCGCCTCGGCCTCGGCCTGCAGGCGCCGAACCCGCTCCTGCAACTCGGCGAGCTTGGCCTCGTCGGGCGCGTCCAGACGTTCGCGCTCCTGCTGCAGGCGCTCGCGCCGCTGCGACAGGGCGGCGAGCTGTCGCTCCAGTGTGCGCGTCTCGGCCCCGATCGACTCCAACGCCTGCTCGGCGAGCGCGGCTTCGGCGCGCGCGGCGGCCAGCGCCTCGCGCGCCGCGCGATACGCCTCCTCGACGGCCGGCAACGTCGCCTCGTGCGCGGCGCAGCGCTCGCCGGCGGCGGCCAGCTCGGCGCGCAGCCGCTCGCCCTGTTGCGACAGCTCGGCAGCGCGGCCCTGCAGGGCCTCGGCTTCCTGCAGGCGGCGTGCGCGCGTCGCCGCCAGCGTCTCGATCTGCGCGTGCAGGCGGGCGCGCGCGTCGGCGATCATCCGAATCTCCGACTCCAGCCTGCCGATCTCCGCTTCGACCTTCAGGCTCTCGGCCTGCACCGCGTGCGCGCGGTCGGCGGCCTGCAGATGCGCCGCCCGCAGTTCCTCCACGCGCCGCTCGGCGGCGCGCAACTGGGCCATGTGCTCTTCCAGCGCGACCTGCTGGCGTTCGATCTCCCGCGCCAGCCGCTCCTGCTCGGCGGCGGCATCGCGCTTGCGGGTCAGCCACAACAGCTGCTGGCTCTCGTCGTGGCGACGTTTCAGCTCGTGATAGCGGCGCGCCACCTCGGCCTGCCGCTCCAGATGGCCGATCTGGCTGTCGAGCTCGCGCAGGATGTCCTCCACGCGCGTCAGGTTGTCGCGCGTGTCGGCCAGGCGGTTTTCGGTCTCGCGCCGCCGCTCCTTGTATTTGGAGACGCCGGCGGCCTCCTCCAGGAAGATGCGCAGCTCCTCCGGGCGCGCCTCGATGATGCGCGTGATCATCCCCTGGCCGATGATCGCGTACGCGCGCGGGCCCAGGCCCGTGCCGAGGAACATGTCCTGCACGTCGCGCCGGCGCACGGTCTGGTTGTTGATGTAGTAACTCGAGGCGCCGTCGCGCGTCAGCACGCGCTTGACCGAGATCTCGGCGAAACGTCCCCACTCGCCGCCCAGACGCCCGTCGCTGTTGTCGAACACGAGTTCGACGCTGGCGCGTCCGGCCGGCTTGCGGTTGGCCGAACCGTTGAAGATGACGTCCTGCATCGACTCGCCGCGCAGCTCGGCCGCCTTGCTTTCGCCGAGCACCCAGCGCACCGCGTCGATCACGTTGGACTTGCCGCAGCCGTTGGGGCCGACCACGCCGACCAGGTTGCCCGGCACGTCGATGTGGGTCGGATCGACGAACGACTTGAAGCCAGCCAGCTTGATCTGCCGCAGACGCACGATTCGGTTTCCAAAAAGTGAAGCGCGCGCCGATGCGCGCGCCGAGCTCGATGGGTTCGATGCCTATGATAACTTTGCGCGCCTGCGCCACCGGTCCGATCCGCCGCATGCCCTCGCGCCCCTCCAAGCAGCTCGACACGTTTCCGAATCCGAACCCGGAGCGCGACTATCACATCCACATCGAGGTGCCGGAGTTCACCTGCCTGTGCCCGCTGACCGGTCAGCCGGATTTCGCGACCATCGTGATCGACTACATCCCGGACCGCCGCAACGTGGAACTGAAGAGCCTCAAGCTGTACATGTGGTCGTACCGCGACGAGGGCGCCTTTCACGAGGCCGTGACCAACCGCATCCTCGCGGATCTGGCGCGCGCGCTGGCGCCACGCTTCCTGCGGGTGACGGCGCGCTGGTACGTGCGCGGCGGCATCTTCACGACCGTCGTCGCCGAACACCGCAAGCGCGGCTGGAAGCCGGCGCCGCGCGTGGAGCTGGCCCGATTCGCGCCGGCGAGCCCGATGGGCGGGCCGGGCGCATGAATCCGGATCTGCAGCGACTGCAGCCGTATCCGTTCGAGCGGCTGCGCGCCCTGTTCGCCGACCTGCAACCGCCGGCCGACCTGCCGCCGATCAACCTGTCGATCGGCGAGCCGAGGCACCCGACCCCGCCGCTCGTGCGCGCCGCGCTCGTGCAGGCGCTCGACGGTCTGTCCGTCTATCCGGCCACCGCCGGCGCGCCGGCGCTGCGCGAGGCCATCGCGGCCTGGATCGGCCGGCGTTTCGCCGCCCCGCTCGATCCGGCCACGCAGGTGCTGCCGGTCAACGGCACGCGCGAGGCCCTGTTCGCGTTCGCGCAAGCGGTGATCGACCGCACGCGGCCGGCGCGCGTCGTGCTGCCGAATCCCTTCTATCAGATCTACGAGGGCGCGGCGCTGCTGGCCGGCGCCACGCCGCTGTACCTGCCGACCGCCCCGGAGGACGGCTTCCGCATGCCGTTCGAGCGCCTGACGGATGCGGACTGGGCGCAGGTGCAGCTGGTGTACGTCTGCTCGCCCGGCAATCCGACCGGCCGCGTGATGCGGCTGGAAGAATGGCAGCGGCTCTTTGAGTTGTCCGCGCGGCACGGGTTCGTGATCGCCGCCGACGAGTGTTACTCGGAGATCTACTGCGACGAAGCGCATCCCCCGCTCGGCAGCCTGCAGGCGGCGCGCCGGCTCGGGCTGCACGACTACGACCGTCTGGTGTCCTTCGGCAGCCTGTCGAAGCGCAGCAACGTGCCCGGGCTGCGCTCCGGGTATGTCGCCGGCGACGCCCGCATACTGCGCCAGTTTCTGCTGTACCGCACCTATCACGGCAACGCGATGAGCCCAGCGGTGCAGGCGGCGAGCATTGCGGCGTGGAACGACGAGGCGCACGTGCGGGAGAACCGGCGCCTGTATGCGGAGAAGTTCGCCCGCGCCACGCCGCGCGTGGCGCAGCGGCTGCCGACGGCGCAGCCCGAGGCGGGCTTCTACCTGTGGGCGCGCACGCCCGGCGATGACACCGAGTACGCGCGCCGCCTGTACGCGCGGCGGCACGTCACCGTGCTGCCCGGCAGCTTTCTGGCGCGCGAGGTCGACGGGCGCAACCCGGGCCGCGGCTTCGTGCGCATCGCCCTGGTGGCGAGCGTGGCCGAGATCGACGAGGCCGCGCAGCGGATCGCATCGTTGGACTAGGAGGAGCCAGACATGTCGCTGCAGGACATCATCGAGCAGGCGTGGGAGGAACGTGCCCGCATCAGCCCCGCTTCGGCGCCCGCCGGCGTGCGGCCGGCCGTCTACGAGGTGATCGACAAGCTGGACCGCGGCGAGCTGCGCGTGGCCGAGAAGCGCGACGGCCAGTGGCTCGTGCACCAATGGATCAAGAAGGCGGTGCTGCTGTCGTTCCGTCTGCACGACAACCAGCTCGTCGAGGGCGGCGGCTTCACGCGCTTCTTCGACAAGGTGCCGGGCAAGTTTGCCGGCTACAGCGAAAGCGATTTCCGCGACGGCGGCTTCCGCGTGGTGCCGCCGGCGATGGTGCGCAAGGGCGCCTACATCGCGCGCAACGTCGTGCTGATGCCCTCGTACGTCAACATCGGCGCCTACGTCGACGAGGGCACGATGGTCGATACCTGGGCCACCGTCGGCTCCTGCGCGCAGATCGGCAAGAACGTGCACCTGTCCGGCGGCGTCGGCATCGGCGGCGTGCTGGAGCCTCTGCAGGCCAATCCGACCATCATCGGCGACAACTGCTTCATCGGCGCGCGCTCCGAGATCGTCGAAGGCGTGATCGTCGAGGACGACTGCGTCATCTCCATGGGCGTATACATCGGCGCCAGCACTCGCATCTACGACCGCGAGACGGGCGAAATCCACTACGGCCGCGTGCCGAGCGGCGCGGTGGTCGTGCCGGGTTCGCTGCCGGCCAAGGACGGCTCGCACAGCCTGTACTGCGCGGTGATCGTCAAGCGCGTGGACGCGCAGACGCGCGCCAAGACGGCCATCAACGAGCTGCTGCGGGAGGCGGTAGCGCCGCGGTAAAAGCGCGACGGGGGCAGCGCTAATCGGCCGATCGCGGGACTTTCCCGGCCCCGTCGGGCTGCGTATGCTGGACCGGACCTTAGCGTAAGCGGAAGCGGACCATGGGCCTGGAGCGGCTGTTTCACCTGATGGCGGAGAAGAACGCCTCCGACCTGTACTTGTCGGTCGGCTCGCCGATCACGATCAAGATCAACGGCGTGTGCGTGCCGATCAACCAGGAGCGGCTCGCGCCGCAGGCGATCGTCAGCCTGCTCGCCGAGCGGCTGACCGACGCCCAGTTCCGCGAGCTGGAAGAGACGCGCGAGCTGAACGTCGGCCTGCCGGTGCAGAACGTCGGCAGCTTCCGCTTGAGCGCCTTTCTGCAGCGCGGTTCGGTGTCGGCCGTCATCCGCTACATCCCGCACGAGGTGCCGAAGCTCGAGGACCTGATGCTGCCGGAGGTCCTAAAGGACCTGATAATGGACAAGCGCGGGCTGATCCTGGTGGTGGGCGCCGCCGGCTCCGGAAAATCGACCACGATCGCCTCGATGCTCGATCACCGCAACGAGCTCGCCACCGGCCACATCCTGACGTTCGAGGATCCGATCGAGTTCTTGTTCCGCAACAAGAAGTCGATCATCAACCAGCGCGAGATCGGCACCGACGCGACCAGCCTGCACACGGCGCTGAAGAACGCCATGCGGCAGGCGCCGGACGTGCTGTTCATCGGCGAGATCCGCGATCGCGACACGATGGCGGCGGCGCTTGCCTACGCCATGTCCGGCCATCTGGTGGTCGCCACGATGCACGCGACCAACAGCGCCCATGCTCTGAACCGCGTGATCAGCTTTTATACCCCCGAAACCCGGCAGGCCCTGTTCCAGGACCTGGCGGCATCGCTCAAAGCGATCATTTCGCAGCGCCTGGTACGCTCGAAGAAGGGCGGCCGCGTGCCGGCGGTGGAAATCCTGATGAACAGCGGCCACATGACCTCCCTGATCGAGCGCGGCGACGTGCAGTCGATCAAGGAGGCGATGGCGCAGAGCCTGGCGCCGGAGAGCCAAACCTTCGAGCAGAGCCTGTATGCGCTGCTAAAAAGGGACGCCATCACGCGCGAGGATGCGCTGGCGGCGGCCGACTCGAAGAACAACCTGCTGTGGCTGATCAACAATGCCGGCAAGGCCGCGCCGGCGGCGGCTCCGCCACCGCCGCGACCGTCCTCGTCTTTCTCCGAGTTCACGCTGAACATCTGAGGCGGCATCGGTGCAACGGCGCGGCGCCGGCAACTCATCGCTTCGACCGGCCGGCCGTCGGCAGGGGGCGGATTTCGGGATAATGCAGCCCGCTTTTGGCCGCGCCCCGTGTCCGCCACGTTCCAACTCCTCTGCCAACTGATCGCGCGTCCCTCGGTCACGCCGGAGGACGCCGGCTGCCAGGCGCTCATCGCGCAGCGGCTCGCTCCGTTCGGTTTCCGCGCCGAGACCATTGCGCGCAACGGCACGACGAATCTCTGGCTGCGGCGCGGCACGCAGCGGCCGCTCGTCGTGCTCGCTGGACATACCGACGTTGTGCCGCCGGGGCCGCGGGAGGCCTGGCATTCCGATCCGTTCGCGCCGACCGTGCGCGACGGGCGCCTGTACGGGCGCGGAGCGGCGGACATGAAATCGTCGCTCGCCGCCTTCGTGGTCGCCGTCGAGGAGTTCGTCCGCCGTCAGCCCGCGCATCGCGGATCGATCGCGCTGCTGCTGACCTCCGACGAGGAGGGTCCGGCCACCGACGGCACGGTGGCGGTGGTGGAGGCTCTGCGCGCCCGCGGCGAGGCGATCGATTACGCGCTGGTCGGCGAGCCGACCTCCGTCGATCGGCTCGGCGACACGATCAAGAACGGCCGGCGCGGCTCGCTGTCGGGCCGGTTGACGGTCCGTGGGGTGCAAGGCCACGTCGCTTACCCGCAGCTCGCCCGCAACCCGGTGCACGAGCTCGCGCCAGCGCTCGCGCAACTGGTGGCCGAGACCTGGGACCAGGGCGACGCATACTTCCCGCCCACCACCTTCCAGGTGTCGAACATCCACGCGGGCACCGGGGCGGGCAACGTGATTCCCGGCGTGTGCGTGGTGGACTTCAATCTGCGCTTCGCGCCCGCCTCGCCGGCGCCGCGGCTGCGGGCGCGCGTCGAGGACATCCTCCGCGCGCACCGGCTCGACTACGAGCTGCGCTGGACCTTGGGCGCGGAGCCTTTCCTGACGCCGCCCGGCGCGCTGGTGGAGGCCGTGCGGCGCGCCATCGAGGCGACCACGGGCGTCGTGCCTACGCTGTCCACCACCGGCGGCACGTCCGACGGCCGCTTCCTGGCGACGATCTGCCCGCAAGTTGTCGAATTCGGCCCGCCCAATGCCAGCATTCACCAGGTGAACGAGCACATCGCCCTGGCGGACCTGGAGCCGCTGAAGGACGTGTACCGTCGCACGCTCGAATCCCTGCTCGCCCCCGCAAGCGCCTGACTCATGTCAATCGACGCCCAAGCCAACCTGCGCACCCTGCGCGATGTGCTGCGCTACGCCGTGACACGGTTCTCGGAATCTGGCCTGCACTTCGGGCACGGTCAGGCCGATGCGTTCGACGAGGCGGTGTTCCTTATCATGCGCTCGCTGCACCTGCCGCTGGAACGTCTGGACGTGTTCCTGGACGCCTACCTGACGCACGCCGAAATCAACTCGCTGCTGCAGGTGATCGACCTGCGCGTCAAGAAGCGCCTGCCGGCCGCCTATCTGCTGAAAGAGGCTTGGCTGCAGGGATACAAGTTTTACGTGGACAACCGGGCGATCGTGCCGCGCTCCTTCATCGGCGAGCTGCTGAAGGACGGCCTGGAACCGTGGATCCAGGATCCGCGCGCGATCGCCGACGTGCTGGACCTGTGCACCGGCGCCGGCGCGCTGGCGATCATGGCCGCAGACGCCTTTCCGCTCGCCAAGGTCGATGCGGTGGACATCTCCAAGGACGCGCTGGCCGTGGCTGAGCGCAACGTGGCGGACTACGAGCTGCAGGACCGTGTCCGGTTGATCGAGTCGGACCTGTTCGAAGCAGTCGGGCAGCGGCGCTATGACCTCATCCTGTGCAACCCGCCGTACGTGACCGACGCCTCAATGGCCAAGCTGCCCAAGGAGTACACGCACGAGCCCAAGCTGGCGCTCGCCGGCGGCGCCGACGGCCTGAACGTCATCCGGCGCGTGCTGCGCGAGGCGCGCGGGCACCTGAAGCGCGGCGGGCTGCTGGTGGTGGAGGTCGGCGGCAACCGCAGCACGGTGGAAAAGCAGTTCAAGGACATCGCCATGACCTGGCTGACCACCAGCGCCGGCGACGACATGGTGTTCCTGGCACGGCAGGAAGACCTGCCGTAGCCGGCGCGGGCGGCCGCGGGCGCCGTCGCGGCGCGACCGCCGCTTGAGATGCGGGCGTGCACGGCGGCGGCCGCGCGGCACTCCGAGGCCGTCTTGCCGCGCATCCGCCCAGCGCCCCGCGTGCAATGATGCCCGCCTTTGCCGGCATCCACCGCAACCGAGATGCTTCGCTTAAACGATCTCACCCTGGCACGCGGCGCGCGCGTGTTGTACCGCGGCGTGTCGCTCGTCGCAGCGGCGGGCGAGCGTATCGGTCTGGTGGGACAAAACGGCGCCGGCAAGTCCAGCCTGTTCGCCGCCGTGCTGGGGGACCTCCTGCCGGACGGGGGAACGATCGAGGCCCCGCCGCCCGCCCGCATCGCCCACGTGGCGCAGGAGATCGAGGGGGGCGCGCAGCGCGCGCTCGACTACGTGCTCGACGGCCATGCGCCGCTGGCGGCGGCCCGCGCGCAACTGGCGCACGCGCAGAAAACCGGTGACGCGCTGGCGATCGCCGAAGCCCATGCCCACCTGGCGGAGCTCGACGAGGGCGCGATCTCCGCCCGCGCCGCGACCATCCTGCGCGGGCTCGGCTTCGCGAGCGACGACGCGGCTCGGCCCGTCGGCGCGTTCTCGGGCGGCTGGCGCAACCGCCTGGCCCTGGCGCGCGCGCTGCTATGCCCGGCCGACCTACTGCTGCTGGACGAGCCGACCAACCACCTGGACCTCGACTCGGTGCTCTGGCTGGAGTCTTGGCTGACACGTCAGCGCGCCACCGCGCTGATCGTCTCCCACGAC
>JANWUU010000318.1 GCA_025057735.1 Burkholderiaceae bacterium | reverse complement strand
GTGCAGGTGATCGCCGTGGTCCTCCTGCCAGATGCCGCCGTCGACGAACTGCACGCGATCTTGCGTGCGCTGCACGACGACCGCGTAGCGTCCGCCTGGGCTGGCATAGACCGCCGACGGCGGGTTGTCCATCGTGTAGCTCGCTTCAATGGTTCCGGAGTCGAGGTCCAGGATGCGTAGCGTCGCTGCTGCAAACTCGGCAAGGGCCAGCCGGCCAGCGGTATCGATGAAAACATCGCGGTGATCGTGATCATGGTCGTCTTCCTGTGGCACGCCGCCGCCGCAGGCTGCCACCAACAAGGCGGCAAGCAGCGCGCCTACGACGCGGCGGTGCGGCATCGCGGTGGCTCGATTCGGCATCCGAATGTCCTCCTTTCTCGGCCCATGCGAAGCAATGCACGGGTTGTTAATGCAAATGATACTGCATTCGCATCAATGCGCGGGTATGCTTTACGCATGGAGCGCAAGACGCGTCAACGTGCCGCGATCCGCAGCGCGCTCGAACAAGCCGGGCGCCCGCTGCTGCCGCAGGAGGTGTTGGAAGCCGCGCAGCAGGAGGTGCCGGGGCTGGGTCTGGCGACCGTCTACCGCACGCTCAAAGCGATGGTCGAGGAGGATGCGCTACGCGTCGTGCACTTGCCGGGTGAGAACCCGCGCTTTGAGCTCGCGCAGCACGGGCACCATCATCATTTCCAGTGCACGCGCTGCCAGCGTGTTTTCGATCTAAACGCCTGCCCGGGGGATCTGGTGCAGCTTGCCCCGCGCGGCTTCACGGTCGAGGATCACGAGCTGACCCTTTATGGGCGGTGCGAAGAATGCAATGCCGAGCTGCGCGCGCGCAAACGCGGCAGCGGCCTCTAACGGCCCGGCCCGTTAGAGACTGCCGGCGGCTGCCTCGGTGCGCAGACGGCGCGCGGCGGCGACCATCTGCTGAAGAGCTGGGCGCACTTCCTCCCAGCGCCGGGTCTTCAGGCCGCAGTCCGGGTTGACCCACAGGCGTTGTGGCGGCACAAGGCGAGCAGCGCGGCGCAACAGAGCAACCATCTCGTCTTCGCTCGGCACGTTCGGCGAATGGATGTCGAAGACGCCAGGGCCGATCTCGTTGGGGTAAGAAAAGCGTTCGAAGGCCCGCAGCAGTTCCATGTCCGAGCGCGCCGTTTCGATCGTGATCACATCGGCGTCCAGTGCGGCAATTGCGGGCATGATGTCGTTGAACTCGGAGTAACACATGTGCGTGTGGATCTGCGTGTCATCGCGCACTCCGTTGGCCGCGAGGCGAAAACAGGCGACGGCCCAGTCGAGGTAGGCCTGCCAATCGCTGCGCCGCAGCGGCAGCCCTTCGCGCAGTGCGGGCTCATCGATCTGGATGACGCGCACGCCGGCCCGCTCCAGATCCAGCACCTCGGCCCGGATTGCCAGCGCGAGCTGACGGCAGGTTACCTCGCGTGGCTGATCATCGCGCACGAAGGACCAGTTCAGCATCGTCACGGGCCCGGTTAACATGCCTTTGACCGGCTTGTCGGTTAGGGACTGGGCATAGGTGATCCAGCGCACCGTCATCGACTGCGGACGGTGTACGTCGCCGTACAAAATCGGCGGCTTCACACAGCGCGAGCCGTAGCTTTGAACCCAGCCGTGCTGGGTGATCGCGAACCCATGGAGCAACTCGCCGAAATGCTCGACCATGTCATTGCGTTCGGCTTCTCCATGCACCAGGACGTCGATGCCGAGTGCCTCCTGCTCGCGGATGCAGCGCTCGATTTCGGTCCGCATCGCGGCTTCATACGCGTCCGCATCGAGGCGGCCGGCTTTGTATTCAGCCCGCGCGCGACGAATCTCCGCTGTCTGCGGAAATGAGCCAATCGTGGTGGTCGGAAACAGCGGACGTTTTAGCCACGCGGCCTGCGCTGCGGCGCGCTGCGCATAGGGGCTTTGCCGCTCGCCCATGCGCGGATCGACCGCCGCGACGGCAGCCTGTACGTCTGGCCGATGCACGCGCGGTGAACGCCGCCGGCTCTCAAGCGCCTGACGCTGGCGCTGCAGCTCGTCGGCAACCGCCGTGCGCCCCTGCCGCAAAGCGCGCGCAAGTAGGCGCAGCTCATCGAGCTTCTGCACTGCGAACGCAAGCCAGCTTTTAAGCTCCACATCGAGCGCCGTCTCCTGCCGCAGGTCCACCGGCACGTGCAGCAGCGAGCAGGAGGGCGCCAGCCACAGCCGCTCGCCAAGCCGCTGCGCCAGCGGCTCCAGCCAGTCAAGCAGCGCCTCCAGGTCGGTGCGCCAGACGTTGCGGCCATCGATCACGCCCAGCGACAGCACCTTATGCGGGGGCATCAGGTTCAGCAGCGGCAGCACGTCCTGGCGTCCGCGCACGGCATCGACGTGCAAACCAGCAACAGGCAGGTTGGCGGCGAGGTACGCGTTGTCGGCTAGGCGGCCAAAATACGTGGCCAGCAGAATCTGCACCCCACTTGTCTTCAACGCATGGTAGGCGACGTGGTAGGCGTGCTGCCAATCGGCATCAAGGTCAGTGGCCAGTAGCGGCTCGTCGATCTGTACCCAGCGCACGCCGTGCGCCGCCAGCGTCTGCAGCAATTGCGCATAAACAGGCAACAGGCGCGGCAGCAGCGCCAGGCGGTCGCAGCCGTCCTTGGTTTTGCCAAGCGCCAGATACGTAACGGGGCCGAGCAGAACGGGCTTCGCGCGCGCGGCGCCCACGTCGGGGTGCGCGTGCGCCTCCTGCAGCTGTTGCAGCAGCGGCTGCGCGTTGGGCGAGAACTCCGTGGATGCGTCGAATTCCGGCACCAGGTAGTGGTAGTTGGTGTCGAACCACTTGGTCATCTCGGCGGCGGCGATGCCCTCGCCGGTGCCGGGCGCGGAGCGGCCGCGAGCGACGCGGAAGTAGTTGTCCAGTGTGTTGCCGGTATAACCACGGGCGCGCGCCGGCAGGTGGCCAAGCAAAAAGCTCATGTCCAGCACGTGGTCGTACAGCGAGAAGTCGCCAACCGGCACCCAGTCCAGACCTTGCTGCAGGCTCCAGTGGCGCTTGCGCAGCGTGGCAGCCGTTTGCAGGAGGTCATCGGCGCTGCCTTTGCCGCTCCAGTAGGCTTCAAGCGCGAATTTCAGTTCGCGCCCAGCGCCGATGCGTGGAAAGCCAAGGTTATGTAAGGTGGCCATAGCAAGCAGCACGACTTTGCAATTGCGCGGCATGCTAGATGCGGCTAGGCGCCAAATGAAATGGTCTTTCTTCAACGATCGATGAATGCGGTTCAACGCAAATGCTGGAGCGGATTCATCTGGCCATTGTGCGCGAGGTCCAGCGGCGCGGCTCGCTGACAGCGGCTGCTGAAGTGCTGTGTCTGACGCAATCGGCGCTCAGCCACGCGGTACGCAAACTGGAGGACCGGCTTGGCGCGCCGATCTGGCAGCGCGACGGCCGGCGGTTGCGGCTGACGCCCGCCGGTGAGCATCTGCTGGCGCTGGCGCGGCGTGTACTGCCGCAACTGGAGCGCGCCGAGGAGCAACTGCGGCAAGTGGCGCGCGGCGAACGCGGCACATTGCGCATCGGCATGGAATGCCATCCGTGCCAGCAGTGGCTGCTGCCTGTCGTGCGCGTCTACCTGCAGCACTGGCCGGATGTCGAGGTGGACGTGCGGCAGCAGTTTCAGTTCGGCGGGCTCGGCGCGCTGCTCGCGTATGAGATCGACGTGCTGGTAACGCCCGATCCGCTACACCGGCCGGGGCTGCGCTTCGAACCGGTGTTCGACTACGAACAGGTGCTGGTCGTGCCGCGCACACATCGTCTGGCCGCCGCGCGGTATGCGCTACCGCGCGATCTGGCGCAGGAGACGCTGATCACCTACCCGGTGGAGCCGGCGCGGCTGGACGTCTTTGCGTTGTTCCTGACGCCGGCTGGCATCGCGCCGCGACGCCACCGCACGATCGAGACCACCGACATTTTGCTGCAGATGGTTGCCAGCGGCCGCGGCGTGACGGCGCTGCCGCGCTGGCTGGTGCAGCAGCACCCGCTTTGCAACGAGCTGGCGCTTGTGCGGTTAGGCCGGCGCGGTATCCGCAAGCGCATTCATCTGGGCGTGCGCGAGGCAGATCTGGCAACCGCTTACCTGCGCGCCTTCATTGACTTGGCACGCGCCTATGCCGATCATGCGCCCGGGAACGCTCCCTCCAGGCGCAGGCGCGTGTAGCTGCCGCAAGCGGGAGCACGCGGCCAGGCGGAGGCTGTCGGCAGCGGCTGGCACAGCGTGGCGAGCGCCGCGATGCAGCCTGCGTGCGTAATCGCGAGCACCGGCCGCACGCCCTGCGCGACATCCTGCACGTAGGCGGCAAGTCTGGCCCGCAGCTGCGCCAGCGACTCGCCGCCGCCGGGCCGGTGGTGCAGAAAGTCTGCCTCCCAGGCGGCGATCTCCGCCGCTGGGACCTCCCGCCACGGCTTGCCCTGCCAGCGGCCGAAGTTCAGCTCCGTGAGGCGCGCATCCACGGTCACCCGCCACTTCAGCGCGTGCAGATGCGCGGCCACCGCGCGGCAGCGCAAAAGGGGCGAGGTGGCGATCGCTGGCGGCAAGCGAAGGGCGCGCGCCTGCGCAGCGATGTGGCGTGCCAGATGCCGCGCGCGGCGTGCATCGACCGGCCAGTCGAGCGCACCGAGGCACAAGCCGTCGGCACCGGCGATGCGCGGGTGTCGCCATAGATGCAGTTCGACCTCGATCATCGCGCGGCCAATGCCGCCAGCAGCAGCGCGAGCAGCGCAAGTTGCTGCGCAGCGCCTAACGTGTCGCCGGTATAGCCGCCGAGCCAGCGCGCGAGCATGGCTCGCATCGCAACGGCGGCGAGCACCGCAGCGGCGAGCATTGCGGTCACTTGACCGAGGCCGAGCCATAGTCCGGCCGCTGCCGCTGCGGACGCTGACCACAGCAGTGCGACCGCGACTGTGGCGCGGCTGGCGCGGCACGCCAGCGGCCGGGCGCGCGCGTGCTCAGGATCGCCGGCGTAGGGCAGCACGGCGATCAACGCCACCGGCACAGCGCGCGACAGCGCATGCGCGAGCACCCATACGGCAAGCGCCACCGGTACGCCGCGTTCGAGCAGCGCCGACAGCGCCGCCCATTCCAGCGCCAGGCGCAGCAGCAGGGCCAGCGCTCCGAAGCTGCCGATACGCGAGTCCTTCATGATCGCAAGCGCCCGCGCGCGGTCGCCGCCAGCGCCGGCGGCATCGAAGGTGTCTGCCAGCCCATCCTCGTGGAAAGCGCCGGTGGCGGCGATCGTGGCGGCGATCGCGAGCCACACGGCCACCGCGGGCGGAAACAGCAGCAGCGCAACTGTCAGCACGGCGGCGCCAAGCGCGCCGACTAGCGCACCGACTGCCGGAAAGTGACGCGCGGATTCGGACAGCAGCACGTGCGAATACGGCAGCGTGCGCGGCACCGGCAGGCGCGTGAGGAACTGCACGGCGGTCAGAAAACGCGCCGCCAACACCGCGCGCGAGTCGGCGGGTTCGACCTCGTCGCTGCGCGGGCGCTCAGGCATGGTCCGAAACCCCGGCGGATTCGAAGGTCGCCATCTCGGCCAACAAGCGGCAAGCTGACTCTAGCAGCGGCCAGGCGAGTGCCGCGCCGCTGCCCTCGCCGAGGCGCAGCGCCAGATCCAGCAATGGTTGCGCGCCGAGCCGCTGAAGCCAAGCCCGGTGGCCGTGCTCCGCGCCGACGTGCGAGAACACGCACTGCGGCAGCACCGCCGGTTCGATGGCCGCTGCCACTGCAACTGCGGCGGTGGTGATGAAGCCGTCCACCACAATGACGCGCCGCGCGCGTGCGGCGGCAAGCACTGCGCCGGTCATCACCGCTATCTCCGCGCCGCCCAACGCCGCCAGGATGGCAAGCGGCGTTTGCGCTTGCCCATGGCGAGCCAGCGCCTGCTCCACTACGGCGCGCTTGCGCGCTAGCCCCGCGTCGTCGAGCCCTGTGCCGCGGCCGACGCATTGCGCAGGCGGCAGACCGGTCAACTTAGCCATCAGGGCGGCGGCGGCCGTGGTATTGCCGATCCCCATCTCGCCAAGCAGCAGCGCGTTACCGGGCAGGGCCTCAATAAGGGCGCTGCCGTGTGCAAGCGCCGCCTGCAGCTGCGCGTCCGTTAACGCCGGGCCCTGTGTGAAATCGGCGCTGCCGCGGCAGACCTTGGCGCTGCGCAACTGCGGGTGCGGCGCGAAGTCGGCATCCACGCCGCAGTCCACCACCGTCAGCGCAAGCCCGTGCTGGCGCGCCAGGACCGACACGGCCGCGCCGCCTTGCAGCATGTTGCGCACCATCTGCGCGGTGACTGCGCGTGGATACGGCGAGACACCGTGCGCGGTCACGCCGTGGTCGGCGGCAAACACCACCAGCTGAGGTTGCGTCAGCCTTGGTGTCTCGCTGCCCAGCGCCAGCGCGATCTGCAGCGCCAGCGATTCGATGCGCCCGAGCGAGCCGGGTGGCTTGGTCTTTTGCTGCAGCGCCCGGCGCACCCGCTCGGCAAGCGTTGCCTCGGCGGCGGGAAGGGAAAGCGGGCTATCCTTATTTGGCATCGTGGTAGACAAGCGATCCATCGGCAAGCGGCGCGGCGCGCTGCGTTGGCCGTGTTAGCCGGATTGCGCCGCGCCACGGTTGCGCGGGGTCAAGCGGCACGCCGCGCTGCGTCACCTGCAGTTGCCCGCGCGCGGCAAGCTCGCGCGCCACCGCGCGCACCTCGTCCATGCGTGCGCGCCAGTGATCGGGCGCCAGCGCTCGCGCGACCTCCGACGGGCAGATGCTGGCGCCGGCGGCGCGCGCCGCCAGCAGCGCAAGAATTGTCTGCGCGATGCGCTCGCGGTCTTGCGCCGGGCTGGCCTGCTCAGAATGCCTGCTGCTCATCGCTGCTCGGCACGCGCAGCCCACTGCTGCACGATGCGTGCGATTGCCTGCAGGCCGTCGGTCAGCGCCGCGGGCCCCGGCTGCAGGATTTCGGCCGACTTGATCTCGTGCAGCTCACGGTCGCGAACCGCCGGCACTTGCTGCCAGCCGGCGCGGGCCGCCACGCGCTCAGGGCGAAACTTCTTGCCGCACCAGGAGCCGATCACGATCTCGGGCGCGCGGCGCGCCGTCTCGGCGGCATCGACGATGCGATCCTTCGCGTGCGGCCGGCTGGCGAGCTCCGGGTAGATGTCTTCGCCGCCGGCAAGCTGCACCAGCTCCGAGACCCAGCGGATGCCGGAGATCATCGGCTCGTCCCATTCCTCGAAGTAAACCCGCGGCCGGCGCGGCAGGGCGGCGGCCTGCTGCGCGATCTGTGCGTGGCGCGCGCGCGTGGCGGCGATCCACGCTTCGGCGCGGTCGGTGGCGCCGACCAGCGCGGCCACCATGCGCAGCGTGGAAAAGATCTCCTCCACGCTGCGCTGGTTTGTCACCAGCACGGTGAGCCCGGCGCGGATCAGCTTTTCGGCAAACGCGGCCTGCAGGTCCGAGAAGCCGATTACCAAGTCCGGTTCGAGTTCGAGGATCTTGTCCAGCTTGCCGTCGAGGAAATGCGCGACACGCGGCTTTTCGTGCCGCGCCTGCGGCGGACGCACCGTGTAGCCGCTGATGCCCACAATGCGGTCCTGTTCTCCCAACAGGTACAGCCACTCGGTGGTTTCCTCGGTCAGGCAGACAATGCGGCGCGGCCCGGTCATGCGATCCCTCCGAACAGTTCCTCGCGCAACGCGGCCGGCAGCGCAGCTTCCAGCGCATCGGCCATCGCGTCGAAGGCCGGCGGCCGCACCGCCACGCCCAGCAGCGAAAGCGTCAGCGCCGCATCTTCGAGCGCGCCATGCGCGGCGATGCCAAGCACGCTGCCCGCCAGCCAGCCGACGGGCTCGCCATCGGCGGCGCGCAGCGCGACGGTGGCCGGCGCAAGCGCGCGCGTGCGGCCGCAGCGGATCTCGTAACCAGAAAAGCTTATGCCGGACCACGGCAGCCACGGGGCCGGCAACGGCGCAAAGGTATACGACTGCTGCAGCAGGCGTTTGTCCGGCGCAAACTCGGTGATGAGCGGCAGCAGCGCGAGCCCTTCGGCGCGTGCGCACGGCTGGCCGTCGAAGCCCTGCGGGTCGCGCAGCTCGGCACCCAGCATTTGCAGGCCGCCGCAGATGCCCAGAAGCGGCCGTCCCGCCTCGGCCCAGGCGTGCAGCGCTTGGTCGAAGCCCTGCGCGCGCAGCCAGGCCAGATCCGAAATCGTCTGCTTGGAGCCCGGCAGCACAACGAGGTCCGCGCTGTGCAACTCACCGGGTGCGCGCGCCCAGCGCAGCTGCACACCGGCGGCCGCGAGCGCCGAGAACTCGTCTAAGTTGCTCGCGCGCGGCGCGCACACCACGGCCACGGTTGGCCCGCTGCCGCCGCCGAAGGCAGGCCCGTCCTCCTCCGGCAGTCCGTGGCCGGGCAGCATCGGCAGCACCGCCACGTGCGCGACCCCCGTTTGCTCGGCGAGCCATTGCTGCCCCGGCGCAAGCAGCGCCGCGTCGCCGCGGAAGCGGTTCAGCACCACCGCGCGCACCAGCGGCCGCAGCTGCGGCGGCAGTAACGCGAGCGTGCCGTAGGCGTGCGCGAAGGCGCCGCCGCGGTCGATGTCTACCACCAGCAGCGCGCTCGTCGGCGCGCGCGCCGCCGCCCAGCGCGCGACCTCAAGGTTCACAAAATCGCAGTCGGCCAGATTGATCTCGGCCGGCGAGCCCGCGCCTTCGATCACCAGCAGCTCGTGCTGCGCGGCCAGCCGCTCGAAGCTCTCGCGCGCCGCCTGCGCCAGATGCGGGCTGCGCGCGCGCCATGGCAGCGCTGCTAGATCGCGCCGCAGCCGCCCGTGCACGATGACTTGGCTCGTGGTGTCCGCCTCCGGTTTCAGCAGCACCGGGTTGTGGTCTGGGTGCGGCGCGACTCCGGCGGCCAGCGCCTGCCAGAACTGCGCGGTAGCCAGTTCGCCGCCGGCGGTTACGCGCGCGTTGTTGCTCATGTTCTGCGCCTTGAACGGCGCGGCGCGCAGGCCGCGGCGGGCCGCCAGCCGCGCCAGCGCCGTGGCGACGAAGCTCTTGCCGGCGCCGCTGGTGGCGCCCCAGACCAGAACCGCGCGTTTCAGCATCGGTAGGCGTCGAGGGCTGCAAGCAGTGCGCGCTGCGCCGCGGGAGGTTGCGCTGAAACGCGCCAGGCACCGGGCAGACCGAAGGAAGACAGCTCGCGCACGGCAATCCCATGGCGGCGCAGGCTGGCGACCGACGGCGCCCCAGGCAGGCGCAGGGAAAAGAAATTCGTCTCGCTAGGCTTGATTTGCGCACCGCGGCGCGCCAGTGCTGCTGCAAGCTGCGCCTTCCAACGCGCAAGCCGTGCCAGGCTTGCGGCCAGCCACCGCTGTACGGATGGTTCGCACCAGGCTGACAGCAGTGCGACCGCCTGCGCCGACAGCACCCAGGAGGGCTCCGCCGCGCGCAGCGCCTGCAGCCAGCCTGCGAGGTCGTAGTCCGCGCGCGCCGGCGCGATCGCGTAGGCGCCCCGCACCCCGCACAGGCCGAGCGCCTTGTTCGGGCTATGGAGGACGAACACTGCATCGCGATCGCGCGCACGCCAGGGGCTGGTGCCGTCCAGGCGCAGCGGCCCATATACCGCATCGAGCACAGTGGGCACCGCCTGCGGCTGAGGTGGGGGCGGCTGCGGCCGGCCGTCCGGGCTGCCCGGGTCCGCGTACCAGCGCAGGGCGGCGTGCGGGTCACCGGCATCGACGACCGCGCGGCCCCAGG
>JANWUU010000308.1 GCA_025057735.1 Burkholderiaceae bacterium | reverse complement strand
GGTTGGCACGCCCTGTGCCCCCCCCCCAGCCCCCCCGGATGTGTTTACGGGGGCGGGCCCCCGCGCCGGCCCCCCACTGCCGGGCTGCCGACGGTGTGCCAGAGGCTGAGCAAGCTTTGTGCCTTCGCAGCGCAGCAATGACCGAGTGTTCGCAGCGCCGCCGCTTGAACCGGATCGCTCACACGGGCGCCTGCCGCGCCTGTTTCGGACACGTGACATGTGAGCCGCCATCGACATCAGCTTGGTTACGCTGCCGTAACCGTCGGCGCCTGTTGTTGGGCTCATTGCTCGCACCGCTTGTCGCATGTGCCGGCCAGCGATCTTGGGCCCGTGCGCCGCTGCGTTTTGGCACGACGGCGGTCTTTCTTGACAATCAGATCGCGCTGCTCGATGCCTGGCAGGACTACCTGCAGCGCACAATCGGGCGCCCCGTGCAGTTCGTGCAGCGCGCCAACTACCGCCAGATCATCGATCTGCTACTCGGCGACCAGATCGAGGCTGCCTGGCTGTGCGGCTATCCGTATGTCCTTTACGAGCGCTACCTAGCGTTGACTGCCGTGCCGATCTACCAGGGGAAGCCGCTGTATCGCTCCTACCTGATCGTGCCAGTAACCGATCAGCGCACGCAGCACATCACCGATTTGGCCGGAGCAGTTTTTGCCTACAGCGATGTTCTATCGAACAGCGGTTACCTCGTGCCGCGTGTGGAGCTGATCCGCGCCGGCCGCGCGCCTGACACTTTCTTTCGCCGCACTTTTTTCACGCATGCGCATCGCAAGGTCGTGGAGGCGGTGCGCGTTGGGCTCGCCAACGCGGGCGCGGTCGACGGTTACGTGTGGGACACCCTACAGGCTCAGCAGCCGCAGGCAACCGCCGGCGTGCGGGTGGCCTGGCGTTCGCCCACCTACGCCTTTCCGCCGATCGTGGTGCGGCGTTCGGCGGCCGCTGCCGTGGTCGCGCCGCTGCTGGATGCGCTGCTGCGCATGCCGCAGTCGCCGCATGGACGCCATCTGCTCGCGCGCCTGAACATCGACGGCTTCGCCGCCGCTGACCCGTCTCTCTTCGACGGAATCCGACGGCTGGCGCGCGAGATGGCGGCCTTCGAGTCGCGCAGGAGCGCCTAAATGCGGCTGGCGGACCTCAGTTACCGGATCAAGATCCCGTTGGCGATCACCGCGGTCATCGTTGCCACCGAGCTGGTCGTGGCCGCGGCCCTGGTGACGCGCGCGTTTCGCGACGCGCGCAGCGATCTGGAGACGAGCGCCCGTCACTTAAGCGCCGTGCTGGCGCGTTCGCTGCGCGAACCGCTGTTGCGAGATGACCTCTGGCAGGCCTTCGAGGTCATTCGCACGCCGCTGACGGTGCGCGAGGCTGCCAACCCGCTGGAGGCCATCGTCGTCCTCGACGCCGAGGAGCGCGTCTTCGTCGCCAGCGACCCGCAACGGCACCCAGCGCTGATGGCGGCGGACGCCCTGCCACCATGGCTGGCCGCGTTAGCGCGCGCCGCGCGCGAGCAGCCGGGTTTTCGGCTTTCCTTCGAAGGCGCCGGCGATGCTGCGCACGTCGGCGCAGCCGGTGCGATCCTTGCGGAGGACGACCGCTACCTTGGCACTGTCTTGCTGTCGTATGACACCGCACTTTTTTACCAGCGCATCGGCTCCACGCTGGTCGAGCTGGCGCTGCTGACCGTGCCGGGCCTTCTGCTGCTTGTGCCATTAGGCTGGTTCTGGGGCAAGCGCATGGCTGAACCACTGGCGCGGCTGGCGCATACGCTCGGACGAGTTGGGCGAGAGGACGCGACCCGCCTGGCACAGGAGCTGCCCATGAGCGGCCGCGACGAAATCGGCCGCCTAGCAAGTGCCGCTCGCACGATGCTGGACGATCTAGCGCGCAAGCAGGCCCTGGAGCAGGAGATTTTGGCCTCGGAGCGGCTGGCCGCCGTCGGTCGGGTGGCGGCGGGGCTAGCGCATGAGATCAATAATCCGCTTGGCGGCATGCTCAACGCGATCGACACGCTGCTGACGCACGGCCAGCCGGATGCCTTCACGCGCCGCAGCCTCGGCCTGCTATCGCGCGGGCTGGAGCAGATTCGCGCCACCGTAGGCGCACTGCTGGTGGAGGCGCGGCGGGACTCGCCGGCGCTGACGAGCGCCGACTGGCAGGACCTGCAGACGTTGATTGCGCCGCAGGCTGCCGCGCGCCAGCAGCGGCTCGACTGGCGCGTGAACGCCGCCGCGACACTGCCGCTGCCGGCGCATCAGGTGCGGCAACTCGTGCTAAACCTACTATTAAACGCCGTGAAGGCCGCCGGCGCGGGCGGCCGGGTCGAATTGGCGGTGACATACGAAGACCGCCGGCTCGCGATTGCGGTCGGCAACTCGGGCCCACCGATCGCGCCCGAACTGCGCGGGCGCTTGTTCGAGCCTTTCGCGGCGGCCAGCCAGCTCGACGGCCGGCGCTCGCATGGCCTGGGTCTCTGGGTGTGCTATCAGATCGTGCAGCAGCTGCACGGCACGATCGCGGTCGACAGCGCGCCAGGTTGGACAACTTTCCGCGTCGAGCTGCCGGTGGCTGACGCCGACGCGCAGGCAGCCACCGCGGCCGAGGCTGCGCCGGCCTGAACGGACCGACGAGGAACAGGAACATGCCCGCCACCACAGCCCGGCTCTGCCTAATCGAAGATGATCCGATCATGGGCGAGTCGCTGCGCGACCGCCTGCTGCTAGAAGGGTTCGATCTGGATTGGTTCCGTGAAGGGCTGCCGGCGCTGGCCGCGCTGCGGCAGGCCCGCTACGACGCCGTCATCAGCGACGTGCGCCTGCCCGACCTCTCCGGCGAAGACGTCTTCGCGCGCGCTCAGGCCGAAGGCTGCGCCCCGCCCTACCTCTTTATCACCGCCTACGGCTCGGTGCAGCGTGCGGTCGGCCTGCTCAAGCAAGGAGCGGTCGATTACATCACCAAGCCGTTTGACATCGCCGAGCTGGTCGGCAAGGTGCGCGCCCTGGTCGGCGCCGAGGCGCCGGCGGCGCAGCTGCCTGCCGACAGCCCGCTCGGGGTGTCGCCCGCGATGCGCGCGCTGGCAGCGGCCGCTCCGCGCGTCGCGGCGCGCGCGCGCACAGTGTTGATCGTCGGCGAAAGCGGCACGGGTAAAGAGGTGCTGGCGCGCCACCTGCACGCGCTCGCTTCGCGCGACCGCGGTGCGCCATTTGTTGCCGTCAACTGCGGCGCGATTCCAGAGTCGCTGCTGGAGTCCGCGTTCTTCGGCCACGAACGCGGCGCCTTCACCGGCGCCGACCGCCCGCGGCGTGGCTACTTCGAGCAGGCACAGGGCGGCACCCTGTTTTTGGACGAAATCGCTGAACTGCCGCCGCTGATGCAGGTGAAGCTGCTGCGCGCGCTGCAGGAGCGAACTGTGCAGCGGCTCGGCAGCGAGGCGGTTGTTCCGGTCGATGTGCGCGTGATCTGCGCCACGCATCGCGACCTGCGTGCGGAAGTGGCGGCCGGCCGCTTCCGCGAGGATCTGTATTACCGGATCAATGTCGTGCAGCTTGTTATCCCGCCGCTGCGCCAGCGGGTCGAGGACGTGCTGTGGCTGGCGCGGCGCTTCCTTGAGGCGCAGGCCGCGCGGCTGGGCGAACCGCCGCGCAGTCTCAGCGCCGCGGCGTGCGCGCGGCTGCTGGCGCACGACTGGCCCGGCAACGTGCGCGAACTGCTAAACCGCATCGAGCGCGCCTGCGTCGTCAGCGAGCGCGCGGTGCTGGAGCCGGCCGACCTGTTCGGTGCCGATATGCCGAGTGAGGCAGACGCAGTTGCCGGCGGCGGCCTGCTGCCGCTGGACCGCTATCTGGCCGAGGCCGAACGCGAGTACATCGCCTCGGCGCTGGCGCGTTTCCACGGCCGGATCACGGCCACCGCCGCCGCACTCGGCGTCTCCCGCAAGACGCTGTGGGAAAAAATGAAACGCCATCGCCTGCACGCCGGCGAGGCTGATGCGCGCGAGGGCGAGGCCAGCGCAACGCGCGATTAAGACCGTGGCGCGCTCGGCTGATCGGACCGCGCGGCGCGTCTTGCAGCGCTGGGTTCCCGGCGCGGCGCAGCGGCACAATCCGCCCCGTGGTTTTCCGGAGGACGTGCATGGATCGCTGGTTTCTGCTGTTGGGCGGGCTCTTCGGCGCGGTCGCAGTCGCCGCCAGCGCCCTCGCCGCGCACGCGCTGAAGGCACGCCTGCCGGCCGAGGCGCTGGCCTGGGTGGAAACCGCCGCCCGCATGCAGCTTGTACATGCGGCGGCGCTGCTGGCGGTGGCGGCGCTGCTACCCCGCTGGCCGGGCACCCTAACTTTGGCCGCCGGCTGGTGCTTTGTGGCCGGCACCGTGCTCTTCTGCGGCAGCTTGTATGTGCTCGCGGCCGGCGGCGCGCGCGGCTTTGCTCACGCCGCGCCGCTGGGCGGGCTGGCGTTCGTCGCCGGCTGGCTGCTGCTCGCCGCAGCGGCCGCGCGCGGCTGAGGCGCGCGCCGGGCCGTGACCTCGGCCAGCACCGCGCGCAGCCGCTCGGCGGTGAAGGGCTTGGCGACGAAGGCGTTCATGCCGAGCGCGAAACCCTGTTCCTGCTCGCTGGTGAGCGCCGCCGCCGTCAGGGCGACGATCGGCAGCCTGTCGCGATCGTAATCCCGGCGCAGTGCAGCGGTCGCCTCAAAGCCGCTCATCGTCGGCATGTGCAGATCCATCAGCACCGCATCAAAGCGTCCCTGCGCGCGCCGCACCGCTTCCACTGCCTGCACGCCGTCCTGCGCCGTCTCGACCTCCACGCCCCAGTTGCGCAGGAAGGTCTCCGCGATCAACTGGTTGACCGGGTTGTCCTCCACCAGCAGCACGCGCAGGCCGCGCAGGTCGGCTCGCGCATCCTGCGGCTCGCGCGCCGGCGTCTCCGGCACATGGGCCGGCAGCGGCAGCTCGGCCCAAAACGTGCTGCCGCGGCCGGGCTCGCTGTCTACGCCGACGCGGCCGCCCATTAACTCGGCAAGTTGGCGGCAGATCGACAGCCCCAGGCCGGTGCCGCCGTAACGGCGCGCGATCGAGGCGTCAGCCTGCTCGAACGGCGCAAACAGGCGTGCCCGCGTGGCGGCGTCGATGCCGATGCCGGTGTCGGTTACCGCTAGCCGCAGTGCGCCGGCCGGCAGCCGTTCGATGCGCACCGAGATGCCGCCGTGCTCGGTGAACTTGACCGCGTTGGACAGGAAGTTCGAAAGGATCTGCCGCGTGCGCTTGGGGTCGCCGCAGACCTGCGGCGGCACGTCCTCGGCGATGGTGAGCGTAAACGCCAGCCCCTTGCCCTGCGCGAGCTCTCCATAGCCGGCGCAGGTCTCCTCGGCCAGCGCGCGCGGATCGAACGGCATCCGCTCCAGCGACAGC
>JANWUU010000292.1 GCA_025057735.1 Burkholderiaceae bacterium | reverse complement strand
GCGCCGGCCGCTGGCTCGATGCGGCCGGCGCGCGTGCGCCGCTCGCCGCCGCGGCGGCGCTGCTCGCCGCCGGCGTGGCGCTGCCGGCGGCGTTTCCGTACGAGCGCGCCGACCTCGGTCCGCTGCTGGCCGGCGCCGCGCTGATCGGCACCGGCGCGATGCTGACGCAAATGACGGTGCAGGATTTAATCGGCCGCGCCGCGCTCCCCCATGCGCGCACCGCGGCGTTCTCCTGGTTCGCGCTCGGCATCTCGGCGGCCAGTTTCGGCGGGCCGGTGGCGGCCGGCTTACTGATCGATGGCCTCGGCCACCGGGCCGCCTTCGGCGCGCTCCTCGGCGTCGCGCTCGCCCTGGCCGCGCTGCTGGCCTCGCACTGGCACCGATTGCCGGTGCGCGACGGTGCGTCCACCGACGGCAGCGCACGCCCGTTCTTCGATCTGCTCCGCTATCCACGGGTGCGCGATGTGCTGCTGGCCACCGCTTTGATTTCGATGTCCTGGGATCTGCAGACGTTCCTGGTACCGGTGCACGGTACGCAGGCGGGATTGTCGGCAACGCAGATCGGGCTGGTGTTCGGCGCCTTCGCCCTGGCCACGTTCGCGGTCCGCGCCGCCATGCCCTGGCTGTCGCGCACGCTGCGCGAATGGCAGGTGCTGACCTTCACGCTGTGCACCGCCGCGCTCGCCTTCGCGCTCATGCCGCTCGCGGTCGCGCCGCTGCCGCTGGCAGCTTGCGCCGCCCTGCTCGGCCTGGGCCTGGGCGCGGCGCAGCCGAACGTCATGTCGCTGCTGCATGCGCGGGCGCCGGCGGGGCGCATCGGCGAGGCGCTCGGCCTGCGCACCACGATCATGAACGGCAGCCACGTCGTGCTGCCGCTCGCCTTCGGCGCAGCCGGCAGCGTCAGCGGGCCAGCGCCGGTGTTCTGGCTGATGGCCGGCGTGTTGGCCGCAGGCGGACTGTTCGCTGCCCGCCGGGCGCAGGCATCGGCATGAGCATCCAGGTGCCGCCCGGCGCCCGTCTGTCGGCCCGCGAGCTGGAGGCGTCGCTCGCGGCCGCTCTCGCCCACTGGGACGGCCGTGCACCGCTGTGGGTGTTCGGCTACGGCTCGCTCGTCTGGAAGCCGGAACTGGATTTCGATTTGCGCGCGCCGGCGCGGGTGCATGGCTACCACCGACGCCTGTGTCTGCGCTCGATCCGCTATCGCGGCACGGTCGACTGCCCTGGCATCGTGGCCGGGCTGGACCGCGGCGGCTGCTGCGCCGGGGTGGCCTTTCGCATCCCCGCGCGCGACCTGCGGCCGCAGTTCGAACGGCTCTGGTCACGCGAGATGTTCATGGGCTCCTACGATGCGCGCTGGCTGCGCGCCCGCCGGCTGGACAATGGGGAGCCGATCCGCGCGCTCGCGTTCGTCGTCCGCCACGATGCGCCGAACTATGCCGGCCGCTTGAGCGAGGCCGAGCTGCTGCAGATCCTGGCGCGCGCCTGCGGCGACAACGGCTCCAGCCTCGATTACCTGCTGCGCACGGTGGAGGCGCTGCGCGCCAGCGGCGTGCCCGATCCGCGTCTGGAGCGGCTGGCACGGCGGGCATTGCAGGGTATGCAGCCGCCGGCAGCACCGCCGGCCGCGCGGGCGAGGCTTTAGGATTGCCGGGCGGCACGCGGTCACCGCCCGCCGATTTTTCCCATCCGTCGCATGTCGCTGGCCGATCTGCGCAACGAATACAAGCGCGGCGCGCTCGACGAGGCGCACGCCGATGTCGATCCGCTGCGCCAGTTCCAGCGCTGGTTCGACGAGGCGCTCGCCGCCCAGGTGGCCGAGCCCAACGCGATGACGCTCGCCACCGCCGATGCCGCCGGACGTCCGTCGGCGCGTATCGTGCTGCTGAAGGGTTTCGACGCGCGCGGTTTCGTGTTCTTCACCAACTACGACAGCCGTAAAGGCAGCGAGCTGGCGGCCAATCCGCACGCCGCGCTGCTCTTTTTCTGGCCCGAGTTGGAGCGGCAGGTCCGCATCGAGGGCGAGGTGGCGCGCGTCGGCGCCGACGAATCCGACGCCTATTACGACAGCCGGCCGCTGGCGAGCCGCATCGGCGCCTGGGCATCGCCGCAGAGCCAGGTGATTCCGAGCCGCGCCTGGCTGATGGCGCGCGCCGCCGAGATGGGCGTGCGCCACGGCCCGCGTCCGTCGCGGCCGCCCTTCTGGGGCGGATACCGGCTGCAGCCGCACACGCTGGAGTTCTGGCAGGGGCGGCCGTCGCGCCTGCACGACCGCCTGCGGTACCGGCGCGCCGAGGCCGGCTGGGTGCGCGAGCGCCTGGCGCCGTGACGCGAAACGGGCGCGCCGTCAAGTCGTAGATTCGCGCTCATCCGCTGCGGGCTACCCCGAGGGCGTCGGGGCCTGCTCGCTAGAATCCGGCGTCTTCGGCGTCCGACCGCCGCTGCCTCCGAGGGACGTTCATGAGCAACGAGCAGATCTCGATCATCATCGTCGAGGACGAGCCGGAGTTCCGCCGCCGCTTCGCGCAGATCATCGAAAACGAGCCGACCATGAAGCTGGTCGGCGTGGCCGCCAACAAGCGCGAAGCGCAGGCGCTGATCGAAAAAGAGAACTTCGACGTGATGCTGATCGACCTCGGCCTGCCGGACGGCAATGGCATCGATCTGATCCGCCAGGTGAGCGCCAAGAAGCCGGACGCCGACATCATGGTGGTGACCGTCTTCGGCGACGAGCAGCACGTGGTCTCCTCGATCGAGGCCGGCGCCACCGGCTACATCCTGAAGGACTCCACCCCGGCGGACGTGATTTCCTGCATCCGGCTGCTGCGGGCCGGCGGCTCGCCGGTCAGCCCCGTGGTGGCGCGCAGCGTGCTGCGCGCGATCCGCAACCGCATGGGGCCGTCGCCGGCCACGCGCAACATCGATCCGCAGAACAACCCGCTGTCGGCGCGCGAGACCGAGATCCTGCAGTTGCTCGCCAAGGGCATGAGCTTCAACGAGATCGGCGAGAT
>JANWUU010000282.1 GCA_025057735.1 Burkholderiaceae bacterium | reverse complement strand
CCGCCGCCCACGACGCTGTCGCGCACGACGCGACTGGCCGGCACGGTGGCACCGGACGATCCGTCGATTCCGGTGCTGACCGAGCGGCTGACGCTGCCACCGCTCGATCTGGACCTGGATTTCCGACTGCCGCCCCTGCCGCGAAAGGAATCGGAGGACACCGCAGCCGCGCCCGCGGTCGACGTGCCGCACGGTCACACCGACGCCGCACGGCCGCCCGAGGCGCCGTCGGAGGAACGCCTGCAACAGCTGCGCGAATCGGTGCTGCTGGCGCTGGCGCGCGATCTGCCCGTGCAGGCCGAGCAGATCCTGCAGCGCCACCTGGAGACGGCGCTGCAGGAGACCACGCAAAGGCTGACAGCGGCGCTGCGCGCGGCGCTGGCCGCCACGCTGCGCGAGGCCTTGGCGCGCGCCGTGGAGGCGGAACTGCAGCGCGCCGCCTCGCCTGCGGCCAGCACGCCGCCCGCGGTCGATCCCTGATCAGACGCCCTGCTTGAGCAGCGGGGCGCGCAGCGCCTCCTGCAGCAGCGCCAGGCTCTCCGCGAGGTGCGCGCGCGTGGTCGCGTTCAGGCGCCGGTTGCCGAGCGCGCGCTTGAGGTCCGCCTGCAGGCCGACCGCCACCTCGCGCAGCACCGCCCGCACGTCGGCGGCCACCGTGGGCGTGGCGCGCAGCAGTGCCGCCGCCACACGGCGCACGTGCTCGCGTTGCAGGTTGCGCCGCAGAGTATCGATGTCTCGACCGCGCTTGACTTCGCTCCAGATCGCTGCGGTCAGGGTCCGCTGCACTTCGGCGAAGCTCAGGAGCTCGCGCGCGTCCGTGGCCTTGGTCTCGGCATCGGCCAGCCGCGCCGCCAGCGCGTCGGCCATCAGCGCATCGAGCGCGACGCGCTGGAAATTGAGCACCGCGCTCGCCAGGCTGAAGTCGGGGCTGGGATCGGGACTGCGGCCGGGCCGGAAACGCTCTAGGTGGTCTAGCCCCAGCTTTTGCATGAAGCGCGGATCGAAGCGGAAACTGTCGGCCGAGAACACCTCGCGCGCCAGCAGTGCCAACGCTTGCCGCTGCTTGTCGGCCGGCACGGGCACCAGTGCCGGCTCATTGCTGCCGGCCACCTCGCGCGAAACGTACGTGCCGCCGACGTACTTGACGATGTTCGGCACGACGGCGGCGATACGCGCCAACCCACGCGCCAGGTTGCGGCGATAAAAGGCGAGCGTGTCCTCCGGCGCCAGCGTGCGCCGCTCGGTGCGCCGCCACAGCTCGCGCGCCAGTACGAACGAGCGCTCGTAGTAGGCCAGGGGGTCGTCGCCCAGATCGAAGCGGTTGACACGCGGATCGATGCCGAGTGCGAACGTGCCGAAACCGGCGTCGGCGTCGTTGCCGTAGGCGAGCGCCGGATCGGTGGCCGAGCGGGCGGCGAGGCGGGCCAGTTCGGCGCGCTCGCGCTCGGGCGCAAACTCGCGGTACGCGTACTCGATCGCCCAGTAGTCGTAGGCGCCGAGCGTCACCTGGTTGTAGACCGAGGCCGGCTCGTTCTCCAGCGGGATGTTCAGGGCGTTGTAATCCATCACCGAGTGGGAGATGCCGTGCGCGCGCACATAGGCGGCGTCGCGCAGCTGCGCCAGTTTCACCCCGCTGGAGGCGCGGAAGTTGTGCGCCAGGCCGAGCGCGTGTCCGACCTCGTGCATCACCACGTCCTTCAGGCTGTCGGCGATGAAGCGCTCGGCCTCCGGCCCGGTCGGATCGAGCGCGCCGCGCGCCACCAGCAGGTCGAAGGCGAACGCGGCCTGCTCGAGCGCTTCGAACGCGTACGTGCAGCGGGACGCATCGAGCAGCTCGGCCAGCGAGGCCGGCGGCTTCGGCAGCGTCTCGCTCAGCTGCGTCCGCCCCAGGCGCACCCAGTTCTCCGGAATGATCGCGTTGCCACGCAGGATCTCGCCGGTGCGCGGGTCGGACTGGCTGGGGCCGACGGCCATCGCACCCGGCCCCTCCATCGCGAACCAGCGCACCGCCAGGTGACGCGTACCCTCCAGCGTGCTGAAGTCGGCATCGGGCGGCTGCTGGCGTACGACCAGCGCGTCCTTGAAACCGGCGCGCTCGAACGCCTTGTTCCACTCGAGGATGCCGGCGCGCACCGCCTCGCGATAGCGCTCCGGGATGTTGCGGTCCATCCAGACGACGATCGGCTCCTTCGGTTCCGACAGCGGCGCCTGCGGATCCTTCTTCTCCAGCCGCCAGCGTTTGATGTAGTGCGTACGTCGGTCGTCGGCGGCCGGATCCGCCAGATCGAGGAACGGCACCGTGAAATGTCCGAGGCGCTGGTCGGCCACGCGCGGGCGCATCGGCTCCCTCGGCAACGGCATCAGCGAGTACACGTACGTCAGAAACAGGCTGCGCGGATCCGGTACCGTCTGCGCTGGATTCGGCTGCGGGGTGTTGGGCGCCGGCGGGGTGGCGGGCGGCGCAGGCAGCTTGGGGATCGCGTAGTGCGCACGGTAGGTGATGAAGGTGCCTTCGGCGGTGGCGCGCGCGCGCTCGATCGCGCTGTTGGCGCGGTCCAGCGCATAGGCGACGCGGTAGGCGGTCTCCAGCGTCGTCTGCGCGCCGGCGATGTCGCCTCCGAGCAGCGCGGTGGCGTCGACCAGCACGCTCTTGCGGTCCGGGTGCGGGGCGGAGGCTACCGGCGCCGACGCCAGCAGGCTGTCCGAGTAGCTTTCACGCACGGCCGCCTCCAGCGGCGTGCCGGCAGGCGCCCGCACGCGCAGATTGCGCGCCAAGAGTTGCACGTTGTTGCCGACCCGCCGCAACACCACCACGTACTCCTGCCCCAGCAGGCCGGGCAGGAAAAAACGCTCGCCCAGACCGCTGGCGAGCGCGACGGCGAAGAAAAACGGCTGCTCGAACTGCTCCGGCGCGATCTCCAGCCAGATGCGCTCGTCCTTTTGCCATACGGTCAGGAAGCCGCGCGTTTCCTTGGCATCCCGGACCACTTCCGCGAACGGGCGCGGCGGCGGCGGATCGCCCGGCCGGGCGGCGGGCGTGGCCGCTGGCGCCGTCGGGGCAGGCGCAGTCGCAGCGGCGGCGGGCTTGGATGTCGCGGCGGCATCCACGGCCGCATTCGGCGCGCCGGTCTGCGATGTGGGCCGAGACGCGGCGCAGGCGGTCAACGCCACCGCCAGCGCTGCGCAGATCGTTCGTCGGCAAAGCATGGTCGGTGTGAAAGCGAAGCTGGAGAAAAGGGCAAGCGTAGAGTCGATTCCCATAAAATTCAAAGGCCCCGCGCCGGGAACCGGCGCGCCGCATCCAACCGTCGATGAACCCCGCCACCGAAGAACAGCCGCTTTCCAAGAGTTTCGATCCGGCCGCCATCGAGCGGCGCTGGTACCCAGTGTGGGAAGCGCGCGGCTACTTCAAGCCGAACCTGGACGCGAGCCGGCCCTCGTTCTGCATCCAGTTACCGCCGCCGAACGTCACGGGCGTGCTGCACATGGGGCACGCGTTCAATCAGACCATCATGGACGCGCTGACC
>JANWUU010000281.1 GCA_025057735.1 Burkholderiaceae bacterium | reverse complement strand
GCCTCGGCGTCGATCTCCAGTTTGTCCAGCCCGCGCGCGCAGGCGTGATAGGCGACGAGGCAGTGACCGAAGGCCACCCCCAGATTGCGCAGCACGGTGGAATCGGACAGATCGCGCTGCCAGCGCGACACCGGCAGTTTCTCCGCCATGTGCCGCAGCAGCGCGTTGGCCAGCCCCAGATTGCCCTCCGAGTTCTCGAAATCGATCGGATTGACCTTGTGCGGCATCGTCGAGGAGCCGATCTCGCCGGGGCGCGTCTTCTGCCGGAAATAGCCGAGCGCGATGTAGCCCCACACGTCGCGGTCGATATCGAGCACGATGCTGTTGGCGCGTGCAATGGCATCGAACAGCTCGGCCATGTAGTCGTGCGGTTCGATCTGGATCGTGTGGGTGTTGAAGGTGAGGCCCAGGTCCTCGATCAGCGCGCGCGCCACCGCCTCCCAGTCGACCTGCGGCGCCGCGACCAGATGCGCGTTGAAATTGCCAACGGCGCCGTTCATCTTTGCCCGCAGCGGCACGCGTGCGATGCTGTCTATCGCCATCGCCAGCCGGTTGGCGAAGACGGCAAGCTCTTTGCCCACGGTGGTCGGGCTGGCCGGCTGCCCGTGCGTGCGCGACAGCATCGGCACCGCCGCATGCGCATGCGCGAGCGCCCGCAGCCGTGCATGTACGTCGCGCAGAGCCGCTAACAGCAGCTCGCGGCCGCGCGCCAACATCAACGCATGGGCAACGTTGTTGATGTCCTCCGAGGTGCAGGCGAAATGCACAAACTCAGCAGCCGCCTGCAGCGCCGGCTCTTCAGCGGTGGCATCCTTAATCCAATATTCAATTGCCTTGACGTCATGCTGCGTGCGTGCTTCGATCGCTTTGATCTGCTCGCAGTCTTGCAGCGAAAACTCGCGCACCAGCGCACGCAGCCGCGCCAGCGCCGACTCCGGCAGCGGCGGCAGCTCCGGCAGGCCAAGGCGCGCCAGGCGAATGAGCCACTCCACCTCCACCTGCAGACGGGCGCGCATGAAGGCGAACTCGGAGAAGACTTCGCGCAGCGGCGCCGTGAGTGCCGCATAGCGGCCGTCGAGCGGCGACAGGGCAAACAGCGGAGAAAGCGGTGTAGCAGACGACACGCGAGAACAGGCAAAAGCGCCGGAAGGCGGCGGCAGTCTAGCATCGCCCTGGCGCGTCGTTGCCAGGGAGGGCTTGGATATACTGGCTTGACAAGCAACAACCCGTTGTAGCGTACTGTGTCGAAGAGCCTGCGTCTGATTGCCTCGCTCACCAGTCCCTACGTGCGCAAGGTGCGCATCGTGATGGCGGAAAAGCGCATCGACTGCCAAATCGAGTGGGAGGATGTCTGGGCCGCCGACACCAAGATCCAGCAATACAACCCGCTCGGCAAGGTGCCGTGTCTGATCATGGAAGACGGCGGCGCGATTTTCGACTCGCGCGTGATCGTCGAGTACCTGGATGCGATCTCGCCGGTGTCCAAATTGATCCCTAATGAGGGCCGGCAGCGCGTCGAGGTACGCACCTGGGAGGCGCTCGCCGACGGCGTGGCGGAAGCGGCGGTGCTTGCTCGACTGGAGCAGACGCAGCGACCGCCGCAACAACAATCGCAGGCCTGGATCGACCGCCAAATGAGCAAGGTCCATGCGGGACTAGCCGCGATGAGCCGTGGCCTGGACGACAAGCCCTGGTGCAACGGTCACGCCTATTCCTTGGCCGACATCGCGGTCGGCTGCGCGCTCGGCTACCTTGACTTCCGCTTCCCGCAGATTAATTGGCGTGCCAGCTACCCGAACCTCGCGCGCCACTTCGAGAAGCTGTCGGCACGCCCTTCCTTCAGCGACACTGCTCCGCCCAAGCCGTAAGGCTGGGCGGCGGTCAGCCGCCGCGCACCACAAGCTCGGCGGCGGCGAGATCCGCCAGCGCAGTGCCGACGGACTTGAACAGCGTCACCTGCGTCGCATCGGTGCGGCCGGTGACCTCCCCGCGCACCAGTTGCGCCAGTTCGGCCACGATCTGCGCCCGCGTAATGACGCCGCGTTGCAGCGGCTGCGTGATGTCACCGGCCTCCGCCAGTGCACCGGCATAGGTATCGACCGCGATGCGGGCGCGCGCCACCGCCGCATCGTCGGCCTCGCGCATGGTCGGCGTGAAGCCGCCCACCAGATCCAGATGCGTGCCAGCCGCAAGCCACGCGCCGCGCACAATCGGCGCCTCGGCCGTGGTCGCGCAGCTCACGATATCGGCCTCTCGAACGGCCGCTTCGAGGTCCTGTGCTGCTTCCACCGGCAGGCCCTCCGCACGCAGCATCTGCACCGCGCGCTGCGCCGCCTCCGGCCGGCGTGCCCAGATTCGCACTGTGCGCAAGGATGGCCGCGCCGCGCAGTGCGCGCGCAGCAGGTATGGAGCGAGCTTGCCGGCGCCGATCACCAGCAGGCTGCGCGCATCGGCACGCGCCAGATACCGCGCCGCGAGCGCCGAGACCGCTGCCGTGCGTCGCAGCGTCAGCGCCTCGCCATCGAGCACCGCGCGCAGCGCGCCGGTGGCGCGGTCGAACAGCAGGTACGTGGCCGCCACCGTGGCGCCGCCGCGCGCCGCCGCCTGCGGCATCACGGTCACGCATTTGACGCCAAGCGCGCCGCCGTCCTGCGCACGGTCGTCGCGCCAGGCCGGCATCAGCAGCAGCAGGTCGCGCGCGTCGAGCCGGTGCACGTGGCGCAGCGGCACCTGCGCGCCGCGCGCGAAACCCTGCGCCAGCGCCTCCATCAGCGGTACGAACGGCAGCGCCGCATGTACCTGGTCGGCTGCATACAATCGGGCCATGCGCGGCATTGTAGGGAGGCTGACCGCGTGCACGTGCTGATCGTCGGCGGCGGCGCGATCGGATCGGCCGCGGCGTACTTCCTGGCGCGCGACTTCGGCGCGCGCGTCACCGTCTGCGAGCGCGATCCCGCCTACCGGCGCGCATCCAGTGCGCTGTCGGCCAGTTCGATCCGCCAGCAGTTCTCCACCCCCATCAACATCCGGCTCTCGCAGTGGAGCTTCGCCTTTCTGCGGCGCGCTGCCGACGAACTGGCCGTCGGCAACGAGCGCCCCGACCTGGCGCTGACCGAGCGCGGCTATTTGTATTTGGCCACCGCCGCTGGCCAGGCCACGCTTGCGCGCAACCACGCCTTGCAGACGCAATGCGGCGCGGCGATCGCGCTGCTGACGCCGGCGCAGGTGGCGCAGCGCTTCCCGTGGCTCGCCACGCACGATCTGGCCGCCGGCAGTCTCGGACAGTCCGGCGAAGGTTGGTTCGACGGCTACGGGCTGCTGCAGGCGTTGCGCCGCAAGGCGATCGCACTGGGCGCACGCTATCTCACCGCCGACGTCCGGGAAGTCGCGGCCGCATCGGCCGTGACGGTGCGCACGGCCACCGGTGAGCGGATCACTGGCGATGCGCTGCTAATCGCCGCCGGCGCGTGGAGCGCACCGCTTGCGCGCCAGCTTGGCTTTGCGCTGCCGGTGGCGGCGCGCAAACGCGACGTGTTCGTGTTCACCGCCCCGGTGTCGCTACCGGACTGCCCTCTGGTGATCGACCCGAGCGGCGTGTGGTTCCGCCCCGAAGGGCGCGGTTTCATCTGCGGCGCGCCGCCGCGCGGCGAGGATCGCGACGACGCCCCGCTGGAGGACATCGACCACGGCCTGTTCGAGACTTTCATCTGGCCGCGTCTGGCCGCGCGCGTGCCCGCCTTCGAAGCGCTGCACGTCAGCGGCGCCTGGGCCGGCTATTACGAGCTCAATACCTTCGACTGCAACGGCATCGTCGGGCCGCTGCCCGGCGCACCCGGCGCGTATGTCGCCTGCGGCTTCTCCGGCCATGGTATTCAGCACGCACCGGCTGTCGGCTGTGCGATCGCCGAACGGATTGCCACCGGCCGCTACCGCACGCTTGATCTGACGCCGCTATCTGCGGAGCGGATCGTGCAGGGCACGCCGCTAATCGAAGCCAACGTGATCTGAGGCGCGTTGCGGTCACCCTTAGCCAGCCGGCGCGCGCCACGGTCCGCTCTTGCCGCCACGCTTTTCGAGCAGGCGCACCGACTCGATTGTCATGCCGCGGTCCACCGCCTTGCACATGTCATAGATGGTGAGCAGCGCCACCGAAACCGCGGTCAACGCTTCCATCTCCACACCGGTCTGGCCGCGCGTCTCCACCTGCGCGCGGCAATCGATCGCGTGCTGCGACTCGTCGAGCGCGAAATCGACCGCAATGCGCGTGATCGCCAACGGATGGCACAGGGGAATCAGCTCAGCGGTTTTCTTGGCCGCCTGGATCGCAGCGATCCGAGCCACGCCAAGCACGTCCCCCTTTTGCGCATTACCGGCGCGCACCAGCGCCCATGTGTCGGGCTGCATCCGGATACGGCCGCCGGCCACCGCCACGCGATGCGTAACGGCTTTATCGCCAATATCCACCATGTGCGCGGCGCCGCCGGCATCGAAATGAGTCAATTCGCTCATAGAGGCGCTCACAGCACAGATGGAAACAGTTTGAGGCGCAAATGGGCCGCAATGCCCCTCTATCATACAAACAGCACTGCCCGCTGCCGCCCCCATGAACCGAATCTTGCTGCGCTCCGTCTGCCTGACCGTAGCCTGCGCGTTGAGCACGCCGCCAACACTGCGCGCGCAGGCGTCGCATATCGAGCTGCCAGCACTCGGCGATGCCGCCGCCGACGACCTCTCCCCCGCCAACGAGCGCAAGCTCGGTGAGGCGATCATGCGCCAGGCGCAGCGCGATCCTTCCTATCTGCCGGATCCGGATGCCACCGAGTACCTAAACAACCTCGGCTACCAATTGGTTGCCGCCAGCGGCGCGCGGCACATGGATTTTTCCTTTTTCCTCGTGCGCGATCCCACGTTGAATGCCTTTGCGCTGCCGGGTGGATTCATCGGCGTGCACACCGGATTGGTGCTGGCCGCGCAGAGCGAATCCGAGCTGGCCGCCGTGCTGGCGCACGAGATCGGCCACGTCGAGCAGCGCCACATCGCGCGCATGCTGGCCAAGAGCCGCGAGTCCACCGCCATTGCCATCGGCGCACTGCTGCTGGCGCTGCTGGCGGCGCGCAGCAACTCCTCCTCGGCGGCGCAACTATCGCAGGCCGCCATCGTGGGCGGGCAGGCGGCGGCAATCCAGCAGCAGCTGAACTTCTCGCGCGAGGCCGAACGCGAGGCCGACCGCGTCGGCTTCAACATCCTGGCGGCAGCTGGCTTCGACCCGGCGGCGATGGTTTCATTTTTTAACCGACTGCAGCAAGGTTCGCGCATTTACGAATCCGCCGCGCCGGCCTACCTGCGCACCCACCCGCTGACGGTGGAGCGCATCGGCGACATGCAGAACCGCTTACGCGAGACGCGTGCTCGCCAGCGTCTAGACAGCCTGGAGTTTCTGCTGACGCGGGCGCGGCTGCGCATTCTCCAGGATGAATCGCTGCAAGGGCTGCGCGACGCACGCGCCCATTTTGCGGCACAACTTGCTAACCGCACCGCCTCCTCCGAGGCCGCCGCTTACTATGGGCTGGCGCTTGCGCAGCTGCGGCTCGGCGAGGTAAAGGCCGCGGTAGACAACGCGCAGGCAGCGCGCCAACGCACCGCCGCGCCGGCGCCAATGCTGGACAAGTTGTTAGCACAGGCGCGCTTTGCCGCCGCCACGACGCCGCAGGAGCGCGAGGCAGCGCTCGCGCTGGCGCGCGAGGCCACGACCCGCTATCCGGTCTCGCGCGCCACCGCGCTCAATTACGTGGACCTGCTGCAGCAGGCCGGCCGACATGCGGAGGCCATCGCCTATCTGCGCGAGCAGATCGCGCTGCCCCGCAGCGACGGTCGCTATTATGAAGCGCTCGCCCGCAGCTACGCAGCGCTAAACCAGCGTACGCTGCACCACCAGGCCACGGCTGAACTGTACGCGACGATGGGAGCTACTGCCGCCGCAATCGAACAGCTGCAACTAGCGCGCAAGGCGGCAGATGCCGACTTCTACGTACTTTCCGAAGTCGACGCCCGCCTGCGGCAGCTCACCGCGCAACTGAAAGAAGAGCGCCAAGAAGCAACACGCAGCGGCCGCCGTAGCGAGGAGCTGCGCAAATAAAGCGCAGCTTCAACGCCGCTCATTGAAACCGGCATAACGCCCCACTTCTTCGCGCTCTCCCGCCTGCGCGTAAATTGGATGCATCGGTGGCAGCAAAACATGTCGCGCAAGCAGCCGTTGCTGTCGGATGTCGATGAAACGCTGGCGCAGACGAAACGAGACGGCCATCCGGTATTTCAACCTCGCCTTCAAGGTGCTCGGCATTCGGTGGCGCTGGGATGAAGCGCACGACAGCCGCGTGCCGCGCAGCACGGGCGACCGCACGCGGATTCTGCACCCCATGCGCAACCGCAGCGATGCGCCGGCCCCGCGCGGCCATATCGCCGCCGCCCTATACGCGCAGAGCTTTTTTACGCGGCGATGATGGCGCTTGCCGCGCTGCAGATTGATCCGCTGCAGACGGTGACGGTGGAGGACTCCCCGGGCGGCGTAGCCGCCGCGCTTGCCGCGCGCGTACCGGTCATCGTCATGCGCCGCTACTGCTTTCCGAACATCACAGTGCAAGACGCCATCGCGATTGGCCCGGGCTTTGATACCCGCCGCGGCGTGCTGCCCGCCCTGCCCGAGCCGCCGCGCGACGGCCCAGTGACGCTGCAGGATGTGACCTACTGGGCCGAGCGCATGGTGCTTGTTTCCCAGTTCGAATGACGGCTCAGACGCAGACGAAGCGGCGGATCATCTCGGCGGCGGCGCGCCAGTGCGCCTCGCGATGCTGCGGCGCGCGCAGGTCGCGCCCAAGCACAGCGGACAGCGTGGCGCTGTTTGATAGGTAGAAGTATCCGAGCGCGGCAATCGCGATGTAAAGCTGCACCGGGTCGATGCCGCTGCGGAAAACCCCGGCGCGCACACCACGCGCCAGCAGCGCGCGCAGCAGTTCGACCACCGGCGAGACCAGCTCGGCCAGGTGCGGCGAGCGCTGCAAATGCTCGGCGCGGTAAAGATTCTCGGTGTTGACGAGCCCGATGAATTCCGGGTGTTCCAGGTAGTAGCGCCACACGAAGCGGCAAAACGCATCAAGCGCCTGTTCCGGCGGCAAGTGGTCTAGCTCAAGCGAGCGCTCGGCCTGCTGCAGCGACAGGTACGCCGCTTCCAGCACGGCGCGAAACAGCCCCTCCTTGCTGCCGAAGTAGTAGTAGACCATCCGCTCGCTGGTGCGCGCCGCGCGCGCGATGCGGTCGCCGCGCGCGCCCGCGAGCCCG
>JANWUU010000266.1 GCA_025057735.1 Burkholderiaceae bacterium | reverse complement strand
CGGCTGCGCGGTGTTCCTGAAAATGCAGAGCCGCCGCCGCGTGGTGGTGGCGCCCGGGCAGGAGATGAGCACCACGGGGCACGTGTGGGACGGCGACCTGCGCGAGTATCACCACCCGATGCCGCGCTGGTGGATCATGCTTTTTTATCTGACCGTGCTGTTCTCGGTCGTCTACCTGATCCTGTATCCGGGGCTGGGCACGCAGTTCAAGGGCGTCCTGAATTGGACCTCGGCCGGCCAGCATGCGGAGGAAGTCAAACGCGCCGAGGCCAAGTACGGTCCGCTGTTCGCCGCTTACCTGCAGCAGCCGATCGAGCAGGTGGCCGCCGACGCGCGCGCGCGGCAGATGGGAGAACGCATCTTCCTGAACAACTGCGCCCAGTGCCACGGGTCGGATGCGCGCGGGGCGCGCGGCTTTCCGAGCCTGGCCGACAGCGAATGGCTGTGGGGCGGTACGCCGGAGGCGATTTTGAAAAGCATCGTTGAGGGGCGGCAGGGGGTGATGCCGCCGATGGCGGCCGCGGTCGGCAGCGCCGAGGACGTGACCGACCTGGCGCATTACGTGCTGTCGCTGTCGGATTCCGCGCACGACTCGGTGCGCGCCGCACGCGGCAAGGCCAAGTTCGGCGCCTGCGCAGCCTGCCACGGTGCCGACGGCAAGGGCAACGTGCAGCTCGGGGCGCCGGATCTGACCAACCGCATCTGGACCTATGGCGGTTCGGTGGCCGCGATCACGGAGACCATCACGCGCGGCCGTCAGGGGGTGATGCCAGCCTGGAAGGGCATTTTGTCCGACGCCGAGATGCATCTGGCCGCCGCCTACGTGTACTCGCTGCGCGGTCAGACCACGCCGCAGGCCGCGGCGGCGCGGTAGCCGATGAACGCGGCGCTGCGCGAGAAGGAAGCGCCGCCCGCGCCGTCGCCGGCGGTGCCACCGCCCACGTCCGCCGCCGCGCCGCCGCCCACGTCCGCGGCCGCGCCGCCGCCGGCAAACGCAGCCGCGGGCGGCAAGGAGATCGTCGAGGAGTTCTACGTCAAGCGCGTGGAGATCTACCCGCGCGCCAAGGTGGGCGACTCGCTCGGGTTCTTCCAGAAGTGGCGCTGGGCGATGGTCTGGGCCACGCAGATCGTCTTCTACGGTCTGCCGTGGCTGACCTGGAACGACCGCCAGGCGGTGCTGTTCGATCTCGTCCAGCGCAAGTTCTACATCTTCGGGCTGATCCTGTGGCCGCAGGACATCGTGTTCCTGACCGGCATCTTGATCATCTCCGCGCTGTCGCTGTTCCTGTTTACGGCGATCGGCGGCCGGCTGTGGTGCGGTTACACCTGCCCGCAGACCGTCTACACCGAGATCTTCATGTGGATCGAACGCCGCATCGAAGGCGACCGCGCCAAGCGCATGGCGCTGGACCGCGCCCCGTGGTCGGCGCGCAAGCTGGCCTTGAAGAGCGCCAAGCACGCGGCCTGGGTCGCGGTGGCGCTGTGGACCGGCTTCACCTTCGTCGGTTACTTCACGCCGATCCGCGAACTGGCCGCCAGCGTGGCGAGTCTTGCCACCGGTCCGTGGGAGACCTTCTGGATCCTGTTCTACGGCTTCGCCACCTACGGCAACGCCGGCTGGCTGCGCGAGCAGGTGTGCAAGTACATGTGCCCGTATGCGCGCTTCCAGAGCGCGATGTTCGATCCGGACACGCTGATCGTCACCTACGATGCGCAGCGCGGCGAGCCGCGCGGCACCGGCTCGCGCAACCGCCGCGAGCGGGGTCTGGGCGACTGCGTGGACTGCGGCCTGTGCGTGCAGGTCTGCCCGACCGGCATCGACATCCGCAACGGGCTGCAATACGAGTGCATCGGCTGCGCCGCCTGCATCGACGCCTGCAATTACGTGATGGACAAGGCCGGGCTGCCGCGCGGGCTGATCCGTTACGCCACGACCAACTCGCTGCGCGGGCACTATGGGCGCGCCACGATCGTGCGCCGCATCTTCCGTCCGCGCGTGCTCGTGTACGGCGCCATGTTGCTCGCCTTGGTGACGGCGCTGGCCACCGCGATCGTGCTGCGCGTGCCGCTGAAGGTGGACGTGATCCGCGACCGCGGCGCGCTGGCGCGCGAGGTGTACGACGAGCGGGGCGCGCCCCGGGTCGAGAACGTGTACCGTCTGCAGGTGATGAACACCAGCGAGACGGCGCGCACCTACGAAGTGCGGGTCTCGGGCCTGCCGGACCTGACGGTCGCCTCCGAGCCGCGCTTCGCCGTGCCGGCGGCCACCACGCAGTCGGTACCGTTGCGCCTGCAGGCACCGGCGGAGGCGGTGGCCCCGGGGGCGCACCCGGTGCATGTGGAGATCGTCGCGGTGGACGATGCGGCGGTGCGCGTGCGCGAGAAGACGACTTTCCTCGGGTTGCGGCGATGAATGCGACGACGGTGCAGGACAAGGCGCTGCCGTGGTACCGGCACGGCTGGGTGTGGTTCCTGATCGCGATTCCGCTGGCGGCGGTGCTCGGTGGCATCGCCACCGTGATCATCGCCGTCCGTAGCGACGACGGCGTGGTGGCCGCCGACTACTACCGGCGCGGCCTGGCGATCAACGAGCAACTCGCGCGGCAGCAGCGGGCGCGCGAACTGGGTCTCACCGGCGCCCTGGCGATCGAGGGACTGGCCGCCGGCGACCGCGTGCGGCTGCGGCTGGCGGCCGAACAGCGCTTGCCGCCCGAGGCCACCGTGCAGGTGCGCCTGGTGCATCCGGGCCGCGCCGGCGCGGACCGCGCGGCGCTGCTGGCGCGCAGCCGCATCGCGCTCGACGAGCAGTCGGCCGAGTACGTCGGCACCTGGCAGGAGGTGGGCGCCGGCGCGGTGCGGCCGGAGATCGCCTGGCAGGTTTTGGTGGAGACGCCGACCTGGCAACTGCAGGGCGATGCGCCCGCACTGCCCGCGAACGCCGAGGTCCGACTGCGCGCGCGCGAGACGACGGAGGCGCGGCGATGAGCCCCGAGCGGGCCCTGCGCGTGGCGTGGGTGCTGTGGCCGTCGTTTCTCGTCGCCGCAGCGGCCGAAGTCGTGTTTTTCGCCGTCTTCGATCCGGCCGACCTGCACCCGTTCGGGTTACCGATCGACGCCGACCGGCTGCCGCTGTACACCGTGTTCTTCTTTTTCTTCTGGCTGATCGGTGCGGCCGCCAGCGCGCTGACGGTGTTTCTGCAGCGTTCGCCCTTCGAGGTCAACCGCTGCCCGCTTGAAGAGGAGAACCGGCCCGCCGGCTGCCCGAAGCGGCCGCAGGATGCCGTTTCGCAGGATGCTGTTTCCTAGCGCCGTGCGGGCGCTTCACGCGTCGTGGTTCGCGCCGCCCCTAGCTGCGCGGGCCCGGGCAGGATTGGCCGGCGACGATCGCGCGCAAGCCGTCGGCGTCGACGATCCGCACGTGCTTCTGGTTGACTTCGATCAGCCCCTCTTGCGCGAAGCGCGACAGCACGCGGCTGACGGTTTCCAGTTTCAGGCCCAGGTAGCTGCCGATCTCGGCGCGCGTCATGCGCAGCACGAACTCGCTGCGCGAGTAGCCGCGCGCCTCGAAGCGCTGCGACAGGTTCAGCAGGAATGCGGCCAGCCGTTCCTCCGCGTGCATGCTGCCGAGCAGCAGCATCACGCCGTGCTCGCGCACGATCTCGCGGCTCATGACCTTGTGCAGATGGCCGCGCAGCGCCGGTACCGACGCCGCGACCTCCTCCAGGCGCTGGTACGGGATGACGCACACTTCGGTGTCTTCCAGCGCCACCGTGTCGCAGGAGTGCGCCTCGTTGCCGATGCCATCTAAGCCGACGATCTCGCCGGCCATGTGGAAGCCGGTCACCTGCTCGCGGCCGTCGCTTGAGGTGACCGTGCTCTTCAGGAAGCCGAGCCGCACCGCATACAGCGCCTCGAAACGGTCGCCGGCGCGGAACAGCGCCTCGCCGCGGCGCACCCGGCGGCGCGTGGCCACCAGGGCCTCGACCTTCTCCAGATCCGCGAGCGACATGCCCACCGGCAGGCACAACTCGCGCAGGTTGCAGTTGGCGCACGCGACCTTCAGGCGCGAGAGCGAAAAATTGGGCGCGTTCATCGGGCAGGGCGCGAGGCTCGTGGCGGTCGGGCGCGCTTGACCGGCATCAAGGCGATGACGGCGGGCCGCTGAATAATACGCCGAGCCCTGCGGGCGCGGATGCGCCGATCGAGTGCCGAGCCTTGCATGCTGACTGCTGCCCCCACCGACGTGACGCTGCCGGAGCCTGAGCTGCTGCGGCGTTTCGACGTGCCGGGGCCGCGCTACACCTCATATCCGACGGCTGACCGTTTCGTCGAGGCATTCGACGCCGCCGCGCATGCGCAATGGCTGGCGCGG
>JANWUU010000216.1 GCA_025057735.1 Burkholderiaceae bacterium | reverse complement strand
CTGGGCGGCGAGCAGACGCTGCCGCAGTCGCTGCGCGCGATCCGCCCCGGGGGCACGATTTCGCTGATCGGCGTGCTGTCGGGGTCGGCGCTGTCCGCCCCGCTGGGGCACGTGGTGACGCGGCAGGTGCGGTTGCAGGGCATCACGGTCGGCCACCGCGACGGCTTCGAGGCGATGCTGCGGGCAATCGAGCAGCACCGCCTGCGGCCGGTCATCGACCGCGTGTTCGCTTTCGAGGAGCTGCGCGCGGCGCTCGACTACCTGCGCAGCGGTGCGCACTTCGGCAAAATCTGCATCCGGCACTGAGCCGGTACGGCGCAATCGTGCAGGGGTCTGCGATGAGTGACAGCTTGTCACTGGAAATCCGCAACGGTATTGCACGTATCCAATTTCAGCGGCCGCAGGTGCTCAATGCGATGGACGTGCCGATGGCCGATGCGCTGCTCGATGCCTGCCGCGCGATCGAGGCCGAGCGCGGCGTACGCGCTGTGGTGTTGACCGGTGCCGGCCGCGCGTTCATGGCCGGTGGCGATCTGGCCACCTTCGCGGTCGACTCTGCCGATGCCCCGAATGCCGCGCGGCGGCTGATCGATCCGCTGCATGCGGCGCTGTCGATCCTCGCGGCGATCGATGCGCCCGTCGTGGCCAGCGTGCATGGGGCGGTGGCCGGCGCCGGCATGAGCGTCGCGCTGGCCGCCGATCTGGCAATTGCGGCCGACGATGCGCGCTTCACGTTCGCCTACAGCAAGATCGGCGCCAGCGGCGACGGCTCGATCACCTGGACCCTGCCGCGAGTGGTCGGACTGCGGCGCGCGATGGAGATCGCGCTGTTGTCGGACCCCATCGACGCGCCGACCGCGTTACAGCTCGGACTGGTCAACCGCGTCGTGCCGGCAGCGGAGCTTGCTGCTGAAACCGAGAACCTGCTGGCACGCCTTGCGCAAGGGCCGACGCTCGCCTACGGCCGCATCAAGCGGCTGCTGCGCACCTCGTTCGAGCGCGACTTTGTAATGCAAATGGCCGAGGAGCGCGAGGCCTTCGCCGCCGGCACCACGACGGCCGATTTCGTCGAGGGTGTGCGCGCGTTTCGCGAGAAGCGCGCGCCCAGTTTCCGCGGGCGTTGACAGGCTGCGCGTGCAGCCGCGATCGGCCGCGGCAGCGCGATTCCTGCCGCTGTCAGCGCCGGCTGCCGCAGGCGTACACGACAGGCCATGTTACAAGCGCGCGCGGTGTTCGCTGGCATCTGGCCGCGGCGCGCCGATGACGACGGCTCGGCCTCCCGCGGCCCGGCATGCGCCGCTGGCGCCTGAGCAGGGCATGCATCAGCCTGGGGCAGGACCGCAGCTGCTCTCCCCCCGGCCGAATCGGCTATGATCGCCGGCGTCTGCCCCTGCATGGCGACACGGCGGCCGGGCGGTCGGTGTCTTACGCAAGCGAGGAGAGGTTAGGCATAGGAAGCAAGAACCCCTTTCGGGCGCTTTGGGGCGGGCTGCTGGCGGCGCTGTGGCTGGCAGGCTGCGGCAGCGGAGGCGGCGGCGGGGGCACGGCGCCGGCTGCGCCGACGGTGACCCTTAGCCACGGGATCAAGTCGGTGGTGCTGAGTTGGGCGGCGGTCTCCGGCGCCGACAGCTACCGGGTGCTGGAGAGTCCGGACGGCGGTTCCACGTACAACCAGATCGCCAGCGGCCTGACGGCCACCGCTTACACGCATCCGATTTTCCTGCCGCGGCGGGTCAATTCGCGCTACATCGTCTCGGCGTGCAACTCGGCCGGCTGCACCGATTCGGCGCCGGTGCAGGTGGCCGCTGCGCTGGTGCCGGCAATCGGCTATTTCAAGGCCTCCAACACCGGGGCGGGCGACGTGTTCGGTGCCTCGGTTGCGCTGTCTGCCGACGGCAACACGCTGGCGGTGGGGGCGCCGTATGAGGAGAGCAACGCCACTGGCATCGGCGGCAACCAGAACGACAACTCCGCTGCCGACAGCGGCGCGGTGTACCTGTTCTGAGCGCTGCTGCGGCAGCGCCTGCGGCGGCCTGCGCTCGGTGCGCAGGCCGCTTGCCTGCGGTCGTTCGCGGACGCGGCAGCCAGCAGCGCCGCGCGGGAAAGACCCGCGCCGAAGCGCGTCGCCGGCACGGACGCCGCCGCGTTCATTGCGAACGGCTGCAGGATAGCGGCCACATGCGCGCGGCCCGGCGTTTGGCCAACGTCGTGCTCACGGCGCCGCAGCCGCCGGCCGACGCGCTGCTGCACGCGCATGCTCGCCATGCGCTGGCCGCCTTGCCGGCAGACGCGAGCGATGTCGCCGGACTGCCGTTCGACCGGCTGGCCCATGCACTGGCCGCGTCACAGTCGCTCGAGGAACTGGCGCGCCGGCTGTCCGACCACGCAGCCGCCTGACCGGGCGGGCTGCAAGAGGGCGAGGGCTGCATGGGGCGAGCCGCTTCCCGCCGCCACGTGCGCAGGGGCCGCGCGCGAGGTTTCGCACAGCCGCCCGAAGGCCGTCGCGATCGCTGCGCCGCTCGATGCGGCGGTGTGCGGGGCTCGCCCGTTTCGGCGCCGCCAGGCAGGTCCCGCGGGCTGCCGCCACCAAGCGGTATCGTTGAGGCGTGCAAGCGCCTCTCGCCTTCCACCCCCCGCCCGCGGACACCGCGCAGGACGTCCTCGCCGTCTTCCATCCGGCCGTGCGCGCGTGGTTCGTGTCGGCCTTTGCCGCACCCACCCCCGCGCAGCGCGCGGCCTGGCCGGCGATCCACGCCGGCCGCAACGTGCTGGTGGCCGCGCCGACCGGCGCCGGCAAGACGCTGGCGGCGTTTCTGTCCGCCATCGACGCGCTGGTGCGGCAGGCTCTGGCCCGCACGCTGCGCGACGAGACGCAGGTGCTGTACGTCTCGCCGCTGAAGGCGCTGTCCAACGACATCCAGAAGAACCTGCAGGTGCCGCTGGCCGGCATTAGCGCGCAGCTCGAGGTCCTCGGCCTGCCGGCGGTGGAGATCCGCACGCTGGTGCGCACCGGCGACACCACCCCGGGCGAGCGCGAGGCGATGCGCAGGCGCCCGCCGCACATCGTGGTCACCACGCCGGAGTCGCTGTACATCCTGCTGACCTCCAAGTCGGGACGGCGAATGCTGTCCACCGTGCGCACGGTGATCGTCGACGAGATCCACGCGCTGGCAGGCAACAAGCGCGGCGCGCATCTGGCGCTGTCGCTCGCGCGGCTGCAGGCACTCACCGGCCGCACGCCGCTGCGCATCGGGCTGTCCGCGACGCAGAAGCCGCTTGAGGCAGTCGCACGCTTTCTGGTGGGGGAGGACGCCGACTGCACGATCGTCGACACCGGCTACGTGCGCGAACGCGATCTGGCCATCGAGCTGCCGGCCGCGCCGCTGGAGGCGGTGATGTCCGGCAAGGTGTGGACACAGGTCTACGACCGCCTGGCGCAGCTCGTCGGCGAACACCGCACGACGCTGGTGTTCGTCAACACGCGCCGGCTGGCCGAGCGCGTGGCGCGGCATCTTTCGGAGCGGTTGGGCGAGGATGCGGTCACCGCACACCACGGGTCGCTCGCGCGCGAGCTGCGGCTGGAGGCCGAGCAGCGGCTCAAGCGCGGCGAGCTGCGCGCGCTGGTGGCGACTTCCTCGCTCGAACTGGGCATCGACATCGGCGACGTCGATCTGGTCTGCCAGATCGGCTCCACCCGCTCGATCGCCGCCTTCCTGCAGCGCGTCGGCCGCTCCG
>JANWUU010000201.1 GCA_025057735.1 Burkholderiaceae bacterium | reverse complement strand
GATCGTCAGCACGTTGCGCGGGATGCGGAAATACTCGACCGTGCGGGCCAGCGCGAACGAGTTCGGCGGGATGATGCACACCTCGCCGCGGAAATCGACGAAATTCTTGGCGTCGAAGTTTTTCGGATCGACGATCGTCGAGTTGATGTTGGTGAAGATCTTGAATTCGTCGGCGCAGCGGATGTCGTAACCGTAGCTGGAGGTGCCGTAGCTGATCACCTTGCGGCCCTCCACCTCGCGCACCTGGCGCGGCTCGAACGGTTCGATCATTCCCTGCGCCGCATGGCGGCGAATCCAATGGTCGCTCTTCAGGGTCATTGTCGCGGTCCCGTCATGGTCCGATGGCAGGGCGCGGCATTGTACGGGCCGCGCCAGCGCGGCCGCACGGCGGCAGAATGACAGATTAGACTGCACGCCCATGCCCACGCGCCCCCACTGGATGCCTGCGGCGCCCGGCGACCGGCTGCAGGACGTCGACACGCCAGCGCTGATCCTCGATCTGGACCGCTTCGAAACCAACCTCGCGCGCATGCGCGATGCCGCCGCGGCCTTCCACGTGCGGCTGCGGCCGCACGCCAAGAGCCACAAGTGCGTCGAGATTGCGCGCCGGCAGATCGCCGCCGGCGCGGTCGGCATCTGCTGCCAGAAGATCGGCGAGGCAGAGGTCTTCATCGCCGCCGGCATCGGCGACGTGCTGATCACCAACGAGGTGATCGGCGAGCGCAAGTTGCAGCGGCTGGTGCAGCTCGCCTGGCGCTATCCGCAGGCGCGCATCGGCGTGTGCGTCGACGACGCGGAGGCGGCGCGTCGCCTGGGCGCGCTGTGCATGGCGCAGGAGGCGCGCCTGGACGTGTACGTGGATCTGGACGTGGGCCAGAACCGCACCGGTGTCGCCACCGCGCAGGATGCGGTCGAATTGGCGCGCGCGGTCGTCGCCTGCCCGCGCTTCACTTTCATGGGACTGCACGCCTACGCGGGCAGTGCGCAGCACCGGCGCGGCGTGCCGGAGCGCCGGGCGGCGGTGGAGGCGGCTGCGCGCAAGGCGGCACAGACGCGCGAGGCGCTGCGCGCCGCCGATCTGCCGTGCGAGATCGTCACCGGCGGCGGCACCGGCACCTTCATCTACGAGGCGAGCAGCCAGATCTTCAACGAGATCCAGCCGGGCTCGTACGCGCTGATGGACGTCGACTACGCGCGCAACGAGCACGACGCCAGCGCCCCCCGGTTCGAACACGCGCTGTTCATCCTCGCCAGCGTGATGAGCCGGCGCGGTGACCGCGCCACGCTGGACGCCGGACTGAAGGCGTTTTCCACCGATGCCGGGCTGCCGGCGCCGACCTTTACCGGCTGGCAGGTGTGGAGCGTCTCCGACGAGCACACGGTCTTGCACCGCGCGGGGGAGGGGCCGTCGATTAAGCTCGGCGACAAGGCCCTGCTGGTGCCCGGCCACTGCGACCCGACCGTGAATTTGCACGACTGGATCGTGGCCGTCCGCAAGGGCACCGTGGAGGCCGTGTGGCCCGTGGATGCGCGCGGCGCGGTCTTTTGATCCC
>JANWUU010000155.1 GCA_025057735.1 Burkholderiaceae bacterium | reverse complement strand
TCGCGCAGCACCTGCGCCGCTTCCAGCTCGGCCCAGGCGTCGGCCAGTTCCACCGCGCGCACGCCCATCACCTCCTCGGCCAGCGCGATGCTGAAGTCCACGCCGGCGATCGCGGCGACCCGCGCCAGCGCGAGCGCGCGCTCGGACAACTGCTTCAGCCGCCGCTCGATCAGCGCACCGACGGCGAGCGGCGTCGGCAGCCGGCCCCGGTTCAGCGCGCCGCCGGCCAGCCCCTGCTTGAGCGTCTCCAGCGCGTACAGCGGGTTGCCGCCGGTGTGCTGCGCGAGCTGCGGCGCCAGCTGCGCGCCGTCCAGCTCCGGCAGGCCGAGCGAGTCGATCAGCTCGGCCATCTCGCCGGTCGACAGCGGCGCCAGCGCGATCACCGCCAGCGCCTGCGCTTCCTCCAGCGCGGCGCGCAGCGCCGCGGCGGCGGCGCTGCCCTCGCCCGGCCGCTGCGCCAGCGCCCAGCGCAGACCCGCGCCGTCGCCGTCCGCGCACATCAGCGCCTGCAGCATCTCCACGCTCGCCTCGTCGGCGAAGTGCAGGTCGTCGACGATCACGCCGTCGGCCGCGGTGCCGTCGGCGCGCGCCTGTGCCAGCACCGCCTCCACCGCCCCCTGCAGCAGCAGGCGCTGGCCGTCGGCCGGCAGCGGCACCGACGGCGCCAGTTCCGGCAGCAGGCGCGCCAGTTCGGTGCGGCGCGGCGCCGGCAGTTCGATCTGCGTGCGCTCGAAGATCGCGCGCAGCAGGCGCGACAGCGTGGCGTACGGCACGCCGGCGTCGCCCGGCCGCCCCTGCACGCTGACCACGCGCCGCCCGGCGGCGAACTCCGACAGCAGCCGCGTCTTGCCCAGCCCCGGCTCACCGGTCAGCAGCGCCGCGCGCCCGCCCTGCCACGCCCCGGCGAGCGCAGCGAGTTCGCGCGCGCGGCCGATCATCCGCGGCGGCCGCAGCACGGTGACCGGGACCGGCCGCTGCGCCGGTGCCGCGGCACGAACAGCCGGCAGCGGCTGCGCGGCGCGCAGCGCGCGCGCCAGTTGCTCGGTCTCGGCCGCCGGCTGCGCGCCGAAGCGCGTGCGCAGCAGGCGCTTGAGCGCCTCGTAGACCCCCTGCGCCTGCGCGATGTCGCCGCGCAGGTAGTGCAGCCGCATCAGCGTGCGGTGGTGCGCCTCGCTGTCGTTGTCGGCCAGCAGCAGCCGCTCGGCCAGCCGCGTGGCGGCCTCCAGGTCGCCGTCGGCCTCGGCCGCGGCGATCTGCTGCGCCAGCTCGTTGGCCGCGCCGCTGCGGCGCTGCGCCCGCTGACGCGCCAGCCACTCGGCGAAGTCCTCGCAGTCGTCGAAGACGAGATCGCCGAGCAGCGCGCCGCCGCGGTCCTGCAGCGCATCGACCGCCACGCCGTCGGCGATGAAAAGAGCATCCTCGCCGCGGATCACCTCGGCGCCGTAGTTCTTCCGGAACCGCGCGATCTGCTGGCGCAGCGCCTGCCGCGCGTTGTCGGACTCCGGCCACAGCAGCGACGCGGCACGCGCGCGTGTGACGCCGGGTTCGAGCGCCACCAGGGCCAGCAGGCCGGCGGCGCGGCGCTCCAGCGCCTTGACCTCGCCACCCACCACGAGCGCCGGATCGCCGAGCAGGCGCAGCGAGGCGGCTGGGTGGGCGCGCGGCGGCATGGGGCGATGATCACGCGGCACGTGCGCCTTCACAAGTCGCCGCCGTCGACGCCGTCACGCGGCAGAGGCGACAGAAGGCCTCTTCGGTCAGCACGCGTTCGCACCGCGGCGTCGCCCGGGGTCCACCCTCCCCGTCGCTTTCCGCCTCGTCGTCGAGGACAGGAGCGAGCGACGTCACGGCACCGTCACCATCGTCGGCGTCGCGGTCCGGAAGGCCGTCGGCTGGCCGGCCAGTCCCAGACCGTAGCCGTCGTAGCCCCAGACGTAGACGACGTTGCCCGGACCGATCGCCAGCGCATGGTAGAGGCCGACTGCGACAGCGGCGACCCCGGTCAGCGTGCCGATGCGGTTCGGGAAGCGCGTGTAGCTGAACTGGGCGTTGCTGACGACGCCGGTGGTGCCGTACCACTCCTCGCCGCCCCAGCCGTACAGCTCGCCGTTGCGCACGACGACACCGGCGTAGCGTCCATCCGACAGACCGATCGCGGTCGCCCCGTCCATCACGCTGGCGCAGGGCACCGCCGTGCAGGCCGGCGACAGCACCGGCACCGGCGGTGCTACCGCCGCGCTGGCTGCCTCCCCGTCGCCCAGATTGAAGGTGCCCGAGCTGCGAATGCCGGCCGCCGCCACCGACCCGTCGGCCCGCACCATGAAGGTTGTCCCGCTGCCGAAGCCGACCGTCGCCGCCTGGCTGCCCCAGGGGTTGCCGGGGATTTGCGCAAAGGTCGGGAAGGCGAGGTCCTGACTGGCGGGCACGCCGACGTTGCCGAAGTAGTTGTTGCCCCAGGCGAACCAGCGGCCGTCGACCGTCTGCGCGAGGAACAGCGGATACACGTTGCCGCCGGTGGAGCCATTGCCGAACACGGCGCGGACGTTGTTGCCGGCCGTGGTCGGCTCCGGCAGCCCGTTCACCCGCTGCACCATCGTGAAGGTCGGATAAGCGTACGGCCCCTGCAGGAACAATCGGCCGACCGCCCAGACCGTCTTCGGCGACGCTGGATTGCAGTCCGTCGTGGCGCCGAAGTGGTCGATCGCCCGCACCAGGACGACGATTCCGTGCGCGTACGCGACGGTGCACACGCGGTCCAGCGGCACCACCTGCTCGACGCCGTTGACAACCCGCCGCTCCAGCATCTGCACTGGCGTGAGGTTGTACTCGGTGCCGAGGCGGCTGCCGGTCAGGCCGCCGGCACCGTCGGCGCCGCGCCCGTCGATGTAGTTGTCGCTGCGGCCCCAGTGCCACACCGTGCCGTCGCCGCGCAGGGCGAAGAAGGTGTTCAGCGCGCCCGTGATCCGCCGCACGTCGGTCAGGACCGACGGGAACAGCCGCACCGGGCGATACGCCGGCTGCCACGGCGTCAGGCCGGGCTCGTGGTAGCCGCCGCTGGCGCCGACGTTCACGCCCCAGCCCCAGACCGTTCCATCCGGCCGTACCACGAGCGAGTTGGCATTGCTCGCGTACACCTGCGTGGCGGTCAGCGCATTGGGCGGCGTGCCGGTGTTGACGGTCAGCAGCGCCGCCTGGCTGGTGGCCTGCGCGTTCTGCCCTCCGGCGGTGCGCGTGACGCGCACCGTCACGGTCACGCCGTTGGCCGCCAGCGGCACGTTGGCCAGCGTGAGCGTGCCGGACGTTCCGGCGCCGCCCGCGCCGCTGACCGTGGCACCCTGCAGGGCGCCGTTGCCGGCGAGGTTGCTGCCGTCGGCGAGCGGCTGGCCATTGGCAAGCCACTGGTACGAGAACGCGCCGGTGTCGTTGCCGACCGCGAAGCTGAAGGTCGCGGATTGCCCGGCGTCGACCGCCACGGACGCCGGCTGCGCGGTGAACGCGGGTGGGCGGGCGATGGTGACGGTCACCGTGACCGCGTTGGTGAGCGCGCTGCCCTGCGCGTTGACGAGCCGCACGCGGAACTGCGCGCCGTTGTCGGTCGCGTCCAGCACCGGTGTCTGCAGCGCGCAGGGGCTGGCGCAGGCGGCCGAGCCGACGCTCGCGACATCCGTCCAGGCGCCGCCGGCGAAGCGCTGCAGCGTCAGCGTGATCGGCGCGGTGCCGCTGTAACCGACCGCGACCGATGCACGCGCTCCTTCGCTGACGGTCACGTCGCCCGGCTGCGCGGTCACCGCCGGCGCCGCCGGCGCCGCGCTGACGTTCAGCGCCGCGCTGCTGCTCGCCGGACCGCCGGCGGCGTTGGTCACGCGGACCGTCACGGTCAGGCCGTCGCAGCCAGGCGAGACGCCGGTCAGCACCAGCCGCCGGCCGTTGTCCTGCACGCTGGCGGTGCCGCTGCAACCGGAGGGCAGGCTGAACGCGCCGTTGGCGAGCGGGGTGCCGCCGAGCGTCCATTGCAGCGTCAGAGGCTCGGTACCGGCGACGCCGACGGTGTACGTGGCGGTGCCGCCGGCCGTGATCGACTGCGGGGCCAGCGGCGTCGTGATCGACGGCACCACCGGGCGCGCGCTCACCCCCAGCGTCGCCGGGTTGCTCGCGACGTTCGGGAACCCCGTCTGCGAGGCCACCGCGGTGAGCGTGGCGCCGTCGGCGGTGAGCGGCACGTTGGTGATGCGCAACCGGTCCGGCACCGAGAGGTCGATCGTCGCGCCGGCCAGCTTGCCGCTGGTCACCGGCCCGGCGGCGAGCGTCGTGCCGGAGCAGATCAGCAACCCCAACTGGCTGCTGCAGGTGCGGTCGAGCACCCAGCGCAGGGTCGGTGTCGGCGTGCCGCGCGCCGCGGCCGTGAAATCGACGGTCTCGCCTTCGATCACGCTGCGCGACACCGGATGCGTCGTGAACGTCGCCTGCTCGGTGAACGGCCGCACGGTCAGCGGAGAGGCCGGGGAGTCGATGCAGTTCGTCACCGCCGGCGAGCCGGACGTCGCGCACAGCCGCGCGTAGTACAGCCGCCCGTTCCACGCCAGCGGCACGGGCGGGCTCTGGTAGGTCGGCTGGTTGTTGGTGCCTTCGGCGGGGGCGCCGGTGGCGTCGTTCACGCCGGTGAAATAGCGCCACTGGATCGTCAGCCCCGGCCCGGTCGCCTGCACGGCAAGCTGGAACGTCGCGTTCTCGACCACCGACACGCTCTCGGGCGTCGGCCCGGAGACGAGTGTCGGCTGCGTGCCGAGGTAGCGCACGCGGATCGGAATGAAGGCGTCGTAGCTCCAGTCCACGCGCGCCAGCGGGGGCAGCGGCTGGAACCGGTACCGCGCCTGCGCCCACAGGTTGCGCACCACGCCGTTCGGTGCGCCGGCGCCGGCAATGCTGGCCGGGTCGACGGCGACGGTGAAGCTGCGCACGACGCTGCCGTTGACCTGCTCCAGCCTCGGCGCGCCGCTGCCCCAGGTGAAACCCGCGGTGCGCAGCACGGTCGGTCCGTCGCGCCCGCTGCCGGTATCGAGTTCGTCGACGCGGTTCAGCCCGGCCGGGCGCGTCCAAGACAGGCGCAGGGTCAGCGTCGTGGGCTGCGTGACCAGCAGCACCGGCTGCGGGCTGCCGTTCGGCGGCTGGGGGACCGGGACAGCCACCCCGCTGCCGTCGAGCAGCTCCCAGCGCAGCGAACTGGACGCCGGGCAGACCTCGAAGAAGAGGTTCGACTGCGTGATCCCACCCGGATTGGGCGTACACACACCGACGGCCAGATACGACAGTGACGCGATCGCTGCGTGCGCGACGTTGTGCCCGCGCTCGACCGGCGCGAGGATTTGCCACGCACCGCCCGGGCTGGCCTTCATCAGGAACGCCTGCCGGTCGCCGACCGCCGCGACGTCCACCGGCAGCCTCACCGCGGCGCCGGCGCCGAAGTCCTCTCCATGCGGCGTGATCTCGTAGACATGGCCGACGACCTCGGTGCCGCCGGGCAGCGGCGGTGCGGCTCCCGCGTCGCGCGCGATGCGGAACGTCACGTTGCCGGCGAGCGCACCGGCAGGCACGTCGAGCCGCACGCCGTCGGGGCCATCGACGCTGCCGCCCGCGGGACCGAGGGTGGCAGCGCCGACCACCGGCGGGGGCGCGGGCGGCGGCGGCGCTTCGCTGCCGCCGCAGGCGGCCAGCGCCGCGACCCAGACGGCCGCCGGCAGCGACCGGATCCATCGATGCGTGTGTCGGAACATGTGCCCCTCGCGCTGACGTCGTTCGGCTGCGCTGTGCGGCAGCCCGTGCGAGCACGCTATCGGGCGCGGCGTGACGCGAGCGTCGCTCGCGCTGCGCCAGGGCGGCGAACCCTCGGCGTCTGGCGCGCCTGCGGCCCGAGGCTCAAGGGCCGCACACGCTGCCTTGGCACAAGACAGGTGAACGGGCGCGCGTCTGGCGCGCGGACTTGCGAAGGAGTCAGTAGGGAGAGGACCGGGCGCGCATCCTGCGCCCACCGACTGCGCCCGCGATCAGCAGGCCGGCGCCCGCCAGCGCGAACCCTGCGCCGATCACCCGCGGCACCTCATCGCCGAGCGCCGCGCTGCGCACCCAGGCCGTGTGGGTGCCGCCAAAGACTTCATCGGCGCGCAGCAACGACGCCGCCGCGTCCGCCACCGTGCCGCGCGCGGCGATCGGGTCGCCGGCGGCGAAACCCACGACCCGCGTGCTGCCGGCCACCACCGTGCCGGGCTGGCCGGCCACGCGCGGCGGGTCGCGCCACGCGACGTCGGTGTTGACGAGGGTGACCGCCCCGGACGGCGTGTCGATCCGCAAGGCGGGCGCCTGCGTGGACTGCGGCACCCAGGTGAAGCGGATCTCGTTGGTGCCGGGCCGGGTGACGCCCACTGCCCGCTGCCGCTGCAGCGCCACCAGGCCGGCCTCGATCACCGGTAGGTCGGCCGCCACCCAGCCTTCCACCACCACCGCTTCGCCCGCGCTGCGCACGGCCAGACCGCGCGCATCGGCCAGCGGCAGCGCGCGCAGCGCATCCGCCCCCTCGCTGCCGGCCGTGCCGGCCACCAGCGCGCCGAGCAGCAGCGCCACCGCGCCGAGGCCGGCGTTGATGAGCGGTGCGTGCCGGCCGGCGGCCTCTGCCCGCGCCGCCATCGGCTCAGCGCTCTTCGGTGTACCAGTTCATGATCCCGCCGAACTCATTCCACAACGGGAACCACGGCGGCTGGCTGCCGGTGCGCACCGTGATCAGCATGCGGCGCGTGCCGTGCGGCGTACGCGCGGTGCCGCCGCCGACGACCACTTCGTTCGGGTTGTACGGCAGCGCGCGCTCCGGCGTCAGCACGATCGTCTGGTCCTGCAGCGTCCAGCGGCCCGCGTGGCTCGACTGCGAGACGCCACCCATGCCGGCCACCGGATTGTTGTACGCGGCGGCGAAGCGCGACGTGTAGCGGCCGTCGGCGAGGATCAGCAGCTCGCCGCCGGAGGTCGCGTACGAGGCGCCCGCGCTCTGCCCGGTGGCGGTGTGGACGTACGAGCCGCCGAACGCGGCGCTCGACTGCCCCCAATGGCCGATCACCTCCTCGCGGGCCACGAGCGGGCCGGGCGTGCGGCCGTCGGGGTAGCGCAGGCTGTCGAGCAGCGGCGCCACGGCCTTGACGACCTGCGGCATGGCGTCGTTCAGGTCCATGTCGGCCATCGAAAAGTTCATCCTGCCGATCTCCACGTTCAGCCCCACGGTCTGCGTGCGGCCGTCGAGCAGGTCGACCACCCACAGCGCGAGATAGAACTGGCGGTCGCGGCCGTCGATCCGCTTCCACGTGCGCACGCCCATGTAGTAGGCGGCCGGGCCGCCGGGCAGACGCTGCCGGTAGTGGGCCACCACGTCGCCGAGGTTGAAGCCGTCGGCGCCGCCGAATTTGGCGCGCCACTCCGCCTCGAACGCGGCGGCTGGCCCGCGCGGCGCCGGCTGCGGCGCAAACAGCATCAGCGTCGCGTAATGCTCCGCGCCGCCGGTGAACGTGCGGCGGAAGATCATGGTGCCGCTGGCGTGGTTCTCGACGGCCCAGCCCGGCGGCGCGGCGAAGCGCAGGCCCAGCGCGCCCGGTGCGGCCGCCGGCACCGCGGGGCGCGGCGCGCTC
>JANWUU010000161.1 GCA_025057735.1 Burkholderiaceae bacterium | reverse complement strand
GCACCTGTCCGACGGCGGACATTTCGACAACACCGGCATCTACGAGCTGCTGCGCCGGCGCGCCGCGCTGATCGTGTGCGCCGATTGCGGGTGCGATCCCGCCTACCGCTGCGACGACCTGCAGAGCCTGGTGCGGCGCGCCCGCATCGATTTCGGCGCCGAGATCGAATTTCTCGACGAGGCATACCTGTCGGAGGCGCTCGCGCAGGGTTGCGCGGTGCCGCCGCAGGGGCTGCGTCTCTTCGGCACGCTGGCACAGCTGCGCGAGGCGGCCGGCCGTGGCGATCGCTGCGCGCTGCTGGCGCGGGTCCGCTACGCGCCGGACGCCGGCGACCGTGCGCGCGGGGCGCTGCTGGTGGTGATCAAGCCGGTGCTGACCACCTTTGCGCCGGCCGACGTGGCGGGCTATGCCGCCGCGCACCCGGCCTTTCCGCAGCAGCCCACGAGCGATCAGTCCTTCGACGAGGCGCAATGGGAGAGCTATCGCCGCCTCGGGCAAGACATCGGGCGGCAGATCTTCGCGCTGTGGCCGTGCTTCGTCAGCGTGGCGCACCGCTGGGCGACGGCGCACTGAGCGCCTCGCGCACCGCCTGCACCCGGGCCGCCTGCACCGCGCGCGCGATCGCCTCGCCGTCGGGGCCGGTGCGCGCGGCGATCGCGCCGGCGTCCACTGCGCGCGCGGCCTCAAGGGCCTGCAGAAGGCGCGCACGTTGCGGGTACGGCGCCTGCGCATAGCCGGCACGGCCGCGGAAATCGGCCTCGCAGGCATCCAGCAGGTGCACGAACGGCGCCGGCCGCCGCAGCGCGTCGCAGCGCTGCAGCAGTTGCACCAGCGCCTCGGCATCCAGTTCGAGCGCGCGGTGCACGTGGCCGTGCTCGCGGGTGGCGAGCAGCGCCGCGTCGCGGCACTCGGTCGGTACGCGCAGCCGTTCGCAGACCGCGCGCGCCAGCGCGACGCCGCGTTCCTCGTGTCCGGGATGGCGCGGCCATAGCGCGCGCGGGGTGGTGCCCTTGCCGACATCGTGCAGCAAGGCCGCAAAGCGCGCCGGCAGCGCGGCGTCGAGCTGCGCGGCCGCGTCGAGCACAAGCAGCAGGTGCGCGCCGGTGTCCACCTCCGGATGGACCTCCGCGCGCTGCGGCACGCCCCACAGCGCATCGACCTCGGGCAACAGGCGCGCCAGCGCGCCGCACTCGCGCAGGACCGAGAGCATGCGCGACGGACGCGGCTCCATCAGCCCGCGCGCCAGTTCCTGCCAGACGCGCTCGGGCACCAGGGCATCGACCTCGCCGCTTTCCACCATGCGGCGGGCGAGCGCCATCGTTTCGGGCGCCACCGTGAACTCGTGGAAGCGCGCGGCAAAGCGCGCCAGGCGCAGGATGCGCACCGGATCCTCGGCGAAGGCCTCGCTGACGTGGCGCAGCACCCGGTCTTTCAGGTCGCGCGCGCCGCCGAAGGGATCGATCAGCCGACCGCTTTCGTCGAGCGCCATCGCGTTGATGGTGAGGTCGCGGCGCGCCAGGTCCTGCTCGAGCGTCACGTCCGGTGCGGCGTGAAAGACGAAGCCGTGATAGCCGGGGGCGCGTTTGCGTTCGGTGCGCGCCAGCGCGTATTCCTCGTGCGTGACCGGATGCAGGAAGACCGGGAAATCCTTGCCGACCGGCTTGAAACCGGCTGCCAGCATCTGCTCCGGTGTCGCGCCGACGACCACCCAGTCGCGGTCGCCATGCGTCCGTCCGAGCAGGCGGTCGCGTACCCAGCCGCCGACAGCGTAGATCTTCATCCGGCGGCCGTCCGTCGCCCCTAACGCCGCGCGCGCGCCCGCAGCGACATCAGGCGCGAGTGCGGGCAGAGGCCCGCCAGGTACAGCGCCGCCTCCGGCTCCATCGGCGTGCTGCGGATGCCAAGTTCCGGGGCTGGCTGAAAAGGCTGCGTGGAGGCCACGTTGTCGACCTTCATCGAGTCGAGGTTGTCGCGCGACAGCAGCGGCTCGCCGGGCATCAATTCCATCAGCCGCGCCTGCAGGCGTGCCAGTGCGTCGGGCAGCGCGATCACCGGCCGCGGATGGCCGCTGGCGCGGGCGGCGAACGCGACCAGTTCGCGCAGCGTGTAGATGCGCGGTCCCGCGAGTTCGTACGTCTTGCGGTAGGTGGCTTCGTTGTCCAGGCTGTTAGCGATGGCGCGCGCTACGTCCTGGACCCACACGGGCTGGAACTTCGCCTGCGCGCCGCCGATCGGCAGCACCGGAAACCAACGCGCCAGGCGGGCGAATAAATTAAGGAACCGGTCCTCGGCGCCGAACACCACGGAGGGGCGGAAAATCGTCCAGGCCAGATCCGCTTCGCGGATGTGCCCTTCGCCAGCGGCCTTGCTGCGCAGGTACATCGAGGGCGCACCGGCGGCGGCGCCAAGCGCGCTCACATGCAGCAGGCGGTTGATGCGGTGCTTGCGGCAGGCGGCCACTGTGCGGCGCGGCAGTTCATCATGCACGCGCGTGAAATCCGCCTGCGTACCATGCAGGATGCCGACCAAGTTGATTACGGCATTCTGTCCGGCCGCCAGCCGGTCCAGCGCGGCGTCGTCGTGAATGTCGGCTTCTACCACCTCGCAGGTGGGCAGCAAGATCAAGTGCTTGGCTTTCTCGCGTCGGCGTACCGGCACCAGCACGCGGCAGCCGCGCGCGACCAGCAAGTTGACGACATAACGGCCGATAAAACCGGAGCCGCCAAGCACGAGCACATTGCGATGGCGCATGCGTGGTGTCAGATCGAAAGATGGGGCGAAGCGACGGCTTCGATTCTAGAGGCGCGCCGCACGGCGGCCGCCTCTTCAGGGCAGCTCCGTGGTGCCGGCAGGCTTCGGCGCCACCACACCGAGCCGCGCCTTCAGCGAGGTCTCACCCTCGCCGAACAAGGCCGCGTACAAAACCGCGTTGGCGAACACCTTCTTGACGTAGTCGCGCGTCTCATTGAAGGGAATCGTCTCAGCGAAGATCGCGCCCTCCACCGCACGCGGCAGCGCTGCGCGCCAGGCTCGTGCGCGCGCCGGCCCGGCGTTGTAAGCGGCGGACGCAAGCAGCGGATGGCCGTCCAGATCGTCTAGCACGAAGCGCAGATACTGCGTACCCAAGCGCAGGTTGACCTCCAGCTCGGTGATGCGCGCCGGCTGATAGTCGTTCATCCCGACGCGCCGGGCCACGTAACGGGCCGTGGCCGGCATCAGCTGCATGAGTCCAAGCGCGCCGGCCGACGAGCGCGCGTCGGCGATAAAGCGCGACTCCTGCCGGATCAGGCCGTAAACCCAGGCCGCGTCTAGCCCGGCGCTGCGTACGTGCGCCAACAAAGCGTCGCGGTGCGGCGTGGGGAAGCGCTGCGCGAGATCGATTTCCTCGCGCGTGCGTTCGGCGGTTGCGATCATGCGGTCGTGCAGCGCCAAGCGACGCGCGTATTCGGCTGCGGCCAGCAGCTCGCGGTCGCCGCGGCCGCGCAACTGCCAGTTCCATTCGCGGTTGCCCTCCGCGCGCAGGCCGAGGGCGTAGAACTTCAGCGCCCGCGCAAACCCGCTGTTTCGACGCCAGAGCTCCACCTCCTCTTGGCTGGGCGGCGGCGGGGCGGCCGGCAGCGCCGGCGCCGCCGGCAATTCCTCAGCAGCCAAACGCCCGTAGAAGTCCAGCCGTCGCGCAAGCTCCTCAAACAACGCCGCTGCTTCGGTTGTACGGCCAGCCGCTTGCAGCGCACGCGCGTACCAGTAGGTCCAGGACGGCTCGCGTCGAAGCTCCGCTGGCATGCGCTCGATTGTCTGGCGCACCGTATCCCAGTCGGGGCCGTGGGCGTCGCCGCGCAGCGCGGCTCGCACCTTCCATTCGAGGACTTCGTCGGCGCGCGCGGTCTCGGGCGCCACACCAACCAGCCCGCCACCGCGCTTGTACCACGCAAGCGCTTCCGGCATCAGCCGGTAGGCGGCCATGTGGCCGATGCGACCCCACAACTGAGCACGCGCCTCGGCGGTCAGGTGCGGCTCTAGCCGCAGCGCCCAGCGGGCGGCCTGTGCAGGATCTTCGCGCGCCAACCGCGCGATCGCCACATGGGCTAGCTCGCGTTCCGCTGCCAGCCGTGTCTCGCGGCTGGCGAGCCACTGCGCTGGACGATCGATTGCCAATGTCACCGAACCGGCGTTCACCCCAGGCAACCACGCCATCAGGCGCCGGGCCACCGCCGGCTGGTTACTTTCCACGAGGGCCCGCAGCCGAGCCCAGGGCGACAGGCGCTCGTCGACCAGCAGGGCTTCAGTGAGCGCCCAGCAGCCGTCACCGCCCGGCTCACGGCTGGTCAGCAGCACACGGCGCGCCTCAGCAGCCAATTCCTCGATGCGGCGACCTTCGTTGCGCTGATAGCGCACCAGCGCGGCATAGCAGCGCAGCTGCGCATCGTCGCCCCACACTAAGCGCGACAGCTCCCGCTCGAAGGTGGCGTAGTCGCGGCGCGCTGCCAGCGCCAGCAGCCAATCCAGTCGCAGGCGGTCGGCGACGTATTCGCCGGCGTAACGCTCAAGAAAACCAAGTACCTCAGCATCGGGCACCGCGCGCGGATCGGCGCGCAGCTGCATCTGCAGGCGCCAGAGCTCGACATAGGCCGCAAGGGGGTGATCGCGCAGGCGGGCGGCGAGCGCCTCGAACCGCTCGCGGTTGCCGACCGTGGCTGCCTCGCGCGCAGCGAGGAAGGCCTCATCGGCAGCTGCCTCGGCACGACTCGCCGCAGCAAGCGCGGCCCGGCCTTCGGCGTGCACGAACCCCGCAAAAAGGGTGCAAGCGAAAACCACGGCCACGCGTAACATCGCGGTGCAGCCTAGCACAGCGTGGCATTTGCGAGCCTGTCGAAAACGGACGTGCAAGACACCGATCTTCGCCGCGCCGAACTACGCGCCCAGTTAATCGCGGCGCGCCAGGTGCTGCCCAATCGGGCCGAGGCCGAGCGCGTCCTTGCGGCGCGCGTGGCGCGCTGGCTGCGCACCCTGCCGGTGAAGCGGCTCGCGTTTTATTGGCCGATCCGTGGCGAACCAGATCTGACCGGCACGATCGCTGCGTGGCTGGCTGAGGATGCGCAGCGGCGGGCGGCGCTGCCGGTGATCGCCGGCGACGTGCTGCAGTTCGCGCCGTGGACGCCGGAGACGCCGATGCGCGTCGGCGCCTACGGCATCCGCGAACCGGCGCGGCACGCCCGCATCAACCCGCAGCTGGTGTTGATTCCGTGCGTGGGCATCGACAGCCAGCGCTACCGGCTCGGCTATGGCGGCGGTTACTATGACCGTACCCTGGCGCGCCTGGATCCGCGACCGGTAACGGTAGGCATCGCATTTGAATGCGGGCGTGTGAACACGATCGGGCCGCAGCCGCACGACATCCGGCTGGATCTTGTGATCACCGAGGCCGGAGTGCTGTAGCGGGTGGCCCGACCGTGCGCCTAGCGCGGCAACCCCAGTCGATGCCAGAGCGCAAGCGTGGCTTCAGCCTGGTTCATCGTGTAGAAGTGCAAACCGGGGGCACCTTCGGCCAAAAGCCGCTCGCACAGCCGAGTCACCACGTCCAGGCCGAAGGCGCGGATCGCATCGCGATCGTCGCCAAAACTGGCTAGCCGCAACCGCAGCCAGCGCGGAATCTCCGCGCCGCAGGCATCTGAAAAACGGGCCAGCTGCGAGAAATTGGTGATCGGCATAATGCCAGGCACGATCGGCACCGCGCAGCCAAGGCGCTGCACGTCGTCGCGGAAATGCAGGTAAGCATCGGCGTTGTAAAAGTACTGCGTAATCGCCGAATTGGCGCCGGCGCGCACCTTGCGCACGAAATGGCGCAGGTCTTCCTCGGGCGAGCGCGCCTGCGGGTGGTATTCGGGATAGGCGGCCACCTCGATGTGGAACCAGTCGCCGCTGTGGTCGCGGATCAGTTCGACCAGCTCGTTGGCGTGGGCGAGTTCGCCGCCCGCCGTGCCGGCGCCGGAGGGCAGA
>JANWUU010000132.1 GCA_025057735.1 Burkholderiaceae bacterium | reverse complement strand
CGAGCGGGTGCTGCTGCTGACGGCGTTGAACAGCATCTACGCGGTGCTGCTGACCACGCTGCTGCTGGGCTGGGTGCAACTGGACGCGCATGCCGCGTCCTTCGCCTGGGGCGAGCTCGCCTTCTGGCTGCTGCCCTCGCTGTACCTGGTGTTCGGGTCGCTCGCGCTGGCTGCCGCCGCCGCGCGCCTGCTGCTGCCGGTGCTGGCGGCCGTGCGCAGCGAGCGCGGCACGCAGGTCGTGGTCGTGCTCGCCTTCATCGCCATCGTCTTCGCGCTGGCGCAGGCGCTGCGCCTGTCGCCGCTGCTGGCGCTACTCACCTGCGGGGCGTTCGCGCGCGCCTTCGACCGCGAGCGACGCCTGCTGGTGCCCGAGCTCGGCTTGCCGGTGGCCATCGCGCTGGTGCTGTTCTTCGCCTTGTCGCTCGCTACCGTGCGCATCGATCTGGGTCTGGCCGTCTGGCTGCCGGCGCTTGCGTTGGTGGCGGTGCGCGCGCTCTGCAAGGTCGGCGCCGCCGTGCTGCTGGCGCGCGCCGCCGGCCTGACCTGGCGCAAGGGCTTCTTCGTCGGCCTTGGGCTGCTGCCCATGTCGGCGGTGGCGCTCCTGTTGACGCGCGATGTCGCGCTCGTGCATCCGGCGCTCGGCGCGCAGGTCGGCGGCGTGATCGCCATCGGGGTCGTCCTGATGCAGATCGGCGGCGCCTTCCTGCTCGCCTGGGGGCTGGCGCGCGCCGGCGAGGCGCGACAGGAGTGAACCGATGCAGACCGAGGAACTGGCGTTCCGCGCCTCGGAGCCGCTCACGATGGGAGTGGAGCTGGAGCTGCCACTGGTCGACCGCCGCACCGGCGACCTGACGCGCGGTGCCTCCGATCTGATCGCGCTCGTCGAGCGGCGGCCGTTTCCGGGCGACATCAAGCCGGAGATCACGGAGAGCATGATCGAGATCAGCACGGCGGTGCACCGCGACTTCGGCGCGCTGTGTGCGCAATTGCAGCGCATGCGCGATACGCTGGTCGCCGCGGCCGACCGCCTGGACCTGCGCATCGCCGGCGGCGGCGCGAATCCGTTCCAGCGCTGGCACGAGCGGCAGATCTTCGACCGTCCGCGCTTTCGGCACGTGGCCGGCCTGTACGGGTATCTGGCCAAACAGTTCACCGTCTTCGGCCAGCACGTGCATATCGGCTGCCCCAACGGTACCGTGGCGATGCGGCTGCTGCATGCGCTGGCCCGTTACGTGCCGCAGTTCATTGCGCTGGCGGCCTGCAGCCCCTACTACCAGGGCGCCGACACCGCGTTCGACTGCTCGCGGCTGAACACCGTGTTCGCCTTCCCGCTGTCCGGACGCGCCCCGTTTGTCACCGACTGGCCGGCCTTCGAGCGCTATTTCGGCAAGATGCGGGCGCTGCGGGTGGTGGAGAGCATGAAGGACTTCTACTGGGACATCCGGCCGAAACCGGAGTACGGCACCATCGAGGTGCGCGTCTTCGACACTCCGCTGACGGTGGAGCGGGCGGCGGAGCTGGCCGCATACACGCAGGCGGTGTGCGCATGGCTGCTGGAGACCGACGCCGCCCCGGCGAGCGAGGACGTCTACCTCACCTACAGCTACAACCGCTTCCAGGCTTGCCGCTTCGGGCTCGAGGGGCAGTTGATCGATGCCGCCAGCGGCGAGATCGTGCCGCTGCATCAGGACGTGCTGGCCACGCTCGCCCGCGTGCGTCCGTATGCCGAGCGGCTCGGCGCCAGCGCGGCGCTGCAGGCGATCGAGGCCGTGGTGCGCGTGCACGGCAATCACGCGCGGCGCCAGCGCGAGACGTTCCAGCGCACGCGCCAACTCGCTGACGTGGTGATGGACGGCGCCGCGTTGTGGGCCGGGCAGACGGCTTAAGGGGCGCGCCGCCGCGCGCAGCGTTCAGGCGCAGCGGTCCGGTGTGGGCGCGCCGCCCGCGTGCAGCAGCGCGAGCGCCTCGTCGTGCAGCGGGCCGGCGCTGGCGACCGCGCTTGGCTGTGCCAGCGGATCGCCGCCCGACCAAGCGGTGATGCGACCGCCGGCGGCTTCCACCACCGGCACGATCGCGGCCACATCCCAGTAAGCGAGCACCGGATCCAGCATCAGGTCGGCGCCGCCGGTGGCAAGCGCAAAGTACCCGAAGCAGTCGCCCCAGGTGCGGTACAGCTTGGCGCGCCGCGCGAGCCGCTCCACCGCGGCCGGTCCGTCCTGTTCGCCGCTGCCCCAGTGCGAGGTGGCAAGCACCGTCGCGTCTTCCAGGCGGGCGCAGGACCGCACGCGCGCCGGCCGGCTGCTGCCGTCGGCCGCGTGCAGCGTGCAGAGGTCGCCGCCGCCGATGACGGCGACACTGGCCGCCGGGTGGGCGATCGCGCCCAGCAGCGGGCGGAAGCCCTGCGCCGTGGCGCGCTCCAGCGCGATCAGCGTGCCGAACAGGAAGCAGTTGCTGATGAAGGCGCGCGTGCCGTCCACCGGATCCAGCACCCAGCGGTAGCCGTGCCCGTCGCGGGCGCCGAACTCCTCGCCCAGAATCGCATGGTCCGGGTAGCGTGTCTCGATCAGCCGGCGCATCGCCTCTTCCGCGCCGCGGTCGGCCTCGGTGACGGGCGAGGCGTCGGCCTTGGCGATCACCTCGGTGCCC
>JANWUU010000106.1 GCA_025057735.1 Burkholderiaceae bacterium | reverse complement strand
GGCGCTGTCGCCCGCTACAAACGCGGTCAGGTGCAGCAGACGCCCGCCGTCGATCAGCGCCGCCGCGTGCAGATCGGGCAGCTCGATGCGCAGCTCCGTGCCCTTTGACACGCCGGGGTACGAGGCGGCGGGTGCCTGCGCGAGACGCGCGAGCAGCGCGCGCACTTCCAGCAACGCGGCCGGCGCAGGCTCGGCGCGGGCGACATCCGAACCGAGCGTGTCCAGCGCGTAGCTGTCGAACAGCTTCGGCAGCAGGCGTGCGAAGGTCTGTGCCGCATCGAACAGTTCCAGACCGGCCAGACGCCCGCCCACGAAGAAGGCCGCACCCACCTGCCGCGGTTGCGGCGCCAGTTGCGCGCGCATGGCCTGCAGTTGCGCGCGCGCGGCCTCCACGGCCGCATGCCAGGCGCGCGTCGGCGCGGCAAGCTCCATGGCCTCGAGCTGGGCGTCCACCGACTGCCAGAGGGAAAACTGCACGTCGTTGCGCGCGCGGCGGCCTTCCTCGCGCAGCGCGGCGGAGACGCCGCGCATTTTTTCCGCGCGGGCGCGCGCGTGCAGCGCGGCGCCGCCGGCTGCGAAGCGGCGCGACTGCCAGGCCCAGCGGCCCGCTTCCACGCACGAAACCGGAATCCTGATGTCGGCGCCGGCGGCAGCCAGGATCGTCGTGTTCAGCACGCGGTTCTGCTTGGCGCCGATGAGCTCCTCGCCGTCGAGCAGCAGCAGGTCGCGCTCGGCGCGGTTGCGCAGCAGCAGCTCCGGCACCGCACCCGCGTCGGATGTCTCTGTGATCTCCGCAAGGCCCGCGGTGAGCGCCTCATCCAGCAGCAGATAGTCGGCCGCTGCGTCGGCGCCTGCGAGCAGCGGCACGATACCGATCGGCCCGGCCATGCTCGGCGCACCGATCACAAGGGCGTTCAGGTATGTGCTCAGCGGGTTCATTCGGCCTCCCGTCGATCGCGTCGGGCCGATGCTGTGCGCTTGCAGGCTCAGTGCTCGAGCCCGCGCGCGAGATTCACGCATCCGGGGGATGGCTCGTCTCCTGAGCCTCTCGCGCGTCACCCTTCAGCAGCGCATCGACTACGAAAGGGGGAAGCAACGATGAAACGTTTGCTGCTGGGTGTGATGCTGCTTGCGGCTGTCGCCGGCTGCGGCGGCGGCGACGGCGATTCGGCGCCACCGCAGTCGCCGGCGCAGGGCTTCTGGACTGGCTCGACCGGAAACGGCTATTCGATGCTCGGCGCGGTGCTCGAAAACGGCGACTACTGGTTCCTGTATTACTACGGCAACGTCGTCTACGGACTCGTGCAGGGCAGCAGCAGTGCCGCCAGCGGCAACTTCAGCTCCGCGAACGGCCTGGACTTCTATATGCCTTACGGGGCCGTGTACCCGGTGACGATCGCCGGCAGCTACCGCGAGCGCCAGTCGCTGCAGGGGCATGTCCGCTACCAGAACGGCGCCGTGGTGACCTTCTCGGGCACCTACGACGCGCGCTACGAGGCGCCGGCGACGCCAGCCGCCATCGCGGGCCGGTGGCGGGGGCAACTGGACACCGGCGAGACCTTCGTCATCGATGTGGCGGCCAACGGCGCGCTGTCCGGCGCGAGCGCCTTCGGCTGCACGTTCGGCGGCTCTGCCGTCCCGCGCCCCTCCGGCAAGGCGGTGTACGACGTCTCGGTGCGCTTCAACGGCGGCAACTGTCTGCTGGGTACGCAGACGATCACGGGCATCGGCGCGGTCATCGGCAGCGGCGCCTCGGCGGTGCTGTACGCCGCCGCGCTGAATGCGCCGCGCAATGCCGGCTTCGTGGTGAGCGCCAGGCGGTAGGCGGCGCTTTTCGTGCGTTCATGGCCGCCGGCGCGTTCGCTACGCTCTTCGGCGGCCTGTTGCACGGGGCGCCGCTTTTCATGAATCAGACCGAGCGCTACTACCGCATCGACCAGCTGATCCGCGAGCGCGGCCTGGTGAGCTTCGCCGACCTTCAGCGCGAGCTGGAGGTCTCGCGCGCGACGGTCAAGCGCGACCTCGCCAACCTGCGCGAGCGCTTCAACGCGCCGATCGTCTTCGACCGCGACGCCGGCGGCTACCGCTACGACAAGCAGGGCATCGGACCGCGCTTCCAGCTGCCCGGGCTGTGGTTCAGCGCTGAGGAGTGCCTGGCGCTGATGACGATGCACCAGATGCTGCAGGCGCTGGATGCCGGCGGCCTGCTCGGCCCGCACATCCAGCCGCTGATGCAGCGGCTCACGCAGGCGCTGGGCGCCGATGCGGTGCCGGCCAAAGAGGTGCTCAAGCGCGTCAAACTGCTGCCGGCGCAGCAGCGGCGCGTGCGGCTGAAGTGGTTCGAGGTCGTCGGCAAGGCGCTGATGACGCGGCGGCGGCTGTGGATCGACTACTTCACGCGCCACCGCAACGAACGTTCGCAGCGGGAAGTCTCGCCGCAGCGGCTCGTCCACTATCGCGGCAACTGGTATCTCGACGCCTGGTGCCACAAGGCCGAGGCGGTACGCATGTTCGCGCTCGACTCGGTCGAGGACGCACGCCTGCTCGATGCGCGCGCGCACGAGGTGCCGCTGACCCAGGTGGACGAGGAAACCGCGCGCGGCTACGGCATCTACCGGGGTGCCGCGCTGCAGTGGGCCACGCTCGTCTTTTCGCCGGAAGCGGCGCGCTGGGTGCGCGCCGAGATCTGGCACGAGCGGCAGCAGACGCGCGAGCTGCCGGATGGCCGCTATGAGCTCAAGGTGCCATATGCGGACTCGCGCGAGCTGGAAATGGACATCCTGCGCCACGGCGAGAACGTCGAGGTGCTGGCGCCGCCGCAGCTGCGGCAACGCATCGAGCGCCGGCTGGCGGCCGCTGCCGCGCGCTACGGCGACGGCGCCGCGGCCCGCCGTTGAGCCTCCCAGACGGGCTGCATGTACCAACTCACGCGCAACGCGGTGCTGTACAGCGAGACCCGCACGCGCCAGTCAAAGTTCGCCTCGAGTGCGAGCACTAGCGGTTCGATGGCCGCCGGCGGCAGCGGCGCCTGATCGTGTTGGCTGAGCACGCCAGCCTGCTGCAGCCGTTCGAGCGCGTCCGGCAGCCCGGCATACGGCACGGTGACCACCGCGCACGTCTACCGGCCGCAACGGCGGCCCACTGTGCGGCGGCAGATGGTGGACAAGGGCAACGGCCGCATCGCCGGCGAGACGGCGCCATCGGTGTCGTGTGGCGCACGGGCGCGGCTCTGCATTTGCGCTGGCGGCAGAGGCGGGTCGCTTTAAGGCGCGCCGTGCTTTACGGTATCTGGCGGGGGCCTGCCCAGGGCTCCCGAGATTCTGAACGGGTGCGCTCTTCGGGTCGGGGGATTTGCGGTGGCGGTGGAGCTCTGCGTCCTGCGCGCTGGCCGGCTGCTGCGAACCGAGTGCGTTCAGCAAATCCGCCGTGCGCTGCGCCACGAGCTAGGCCGCCCCTGGGAGCGGCAAAGCCTAGGTGCCCGCGACAACTCGTCGCGTCCGGTACGATGCGGATCCGAACCGCCTGCGCCGCAGGCCGCCGGCCCGAGATCGCGGTTCGCGCGGTTCATCGGTGCAGACAGTCGGAGGGGACCGGGATGAAGACGTGTTGGGTGGCGGCCGCCACCGTTATGTTCGCGCTGCTGCCTTTGGCAGGGTGCGCGACTGACAAAGAGGGTCCCGCCAAGCGCATCGGTCAGGTTGCTGGACGCGCAGCCGAGAAGGTGGGCGAGACGGCTAGCAAGGCGGCCGAGAAGGTCGGCGAGGGCATGGAGCGCGCGGGCCAAGCGATTGAACGGGTTGGCCGCAAGACCGGCGAGGTAGTCGGCAAGGCGGTGGAGAAGACGGGCGAGGCGCTGCAGCGCGCCGGCGAAAAAATCCAGGACGCGGCAGCGGAGAAAAGGTGACGGTCCCCGTGCATGGCGCCGCTTGGCGCGCCCTGGCGCAACGGCAGGCGGCACTCGCTGGCTTCAACCTGCGGGCGGCATTTGCGGCTGATGCGCAACGGTTTGCACGCTTTTCGCGCTGGCTGCGTTTCGGCGCTGCCGCGCTGCTGTTCGATTTCTCGCGCCAGCTGATGGATGCGCCTACTCTGCAGCACTTGCTGGCGCTTGCTCACGAGCGGCGGGTGCCGGCGCACATCGCGGCGTTGTTTGCGGGTGAGCAGCTCAACGTCACCGAGCGGCGTGCAGCGCTGCATACGGCGTTGCGCGCACCGGCGGCGCCGCCGTTACGGGTGGGCGACGTCGATATCGTCGCGCTGGCAGCCGCCGAGCGCGAGCGCTTTTTGTCCTTTGCCGAAGCGGTTCGCCGCGGCGCGGTCAGCGGTGCCACCGGAATGCCGTTTACCGATGTCGTGCACCTAGGCATCGGCGGTTCGGCCCTCGGACCGCAGGCACTGCTGCAAGCGCTGGCAGCCGAGCACGACGGACCGCGTGTGCATTTCGTCTGCAACCTGGATCCGGCGGATCTGGCGCAAGTGCTGCGCGGGCTGTCCCCAGCGCAGACGCTGTTCATCATCGCCTCAAAAACGTTTACGACGCGCGAGACGCTGGAGAACGGCCGCGCCGCCTCTGCCTGGTTAGCGCGCGCGCTCGGCGCGCATGCGGTCGGGCGTCACTTTGTCGCGATATCGGCCAACCCAAGTGCGGCAGCGGCGTTTGGCATTGATCCGAACCGCTGCTTTGCGTTTTGGGACTGGGTCGGTGGCCGTTTCTCACTGTGGTCAGCCGTGGGCCTGCCGGTTGCGATTGGCATCGGGCGGGTGCGCTTTGAGCAATTGCTGGCCGGCGCGCACGCGATGGACGAGCATTTCCGCAGCGCGCCACTGGCGGACAACGTGCCGGTGCTCGCGGCATTAATCGGCCTGTGGAATATCAATTTCCTCGGTGCGCAGTCGCAGGCGATCGTGCCCTATGCGCAGCCGCTGGCGCGCTTTGTCGCCCATCTGCAGCAGCTGGAGATGGAATCAAACGGCAAGCGGATGGATATCGATGGCGAGCCGGTGGCGTGTGCCACTGCGCCGGTGGTCTGGGGCGAGCCGGGCACGAACGCTCAGCATGCGTTTTTTCAGGCCCTGCAACAAGGCACGGGCGTGGTGCCGGTCGATTTCATCGTTGCTGCCGAATCGGCATGGGGGGACGAGCTGCGGCACCGCCAGCTGGTCGCTAATTGCTTCGCGCAATCGGCAGCGCTCGCTTTTGGTAAAACGCGCCAGGAGGCCTACGAGGAGATGATCGCCGCCGGTGTGGCGGAAGCCGAGGCGGCGCGTTTAGCTCCGCATCGGGAGCTGCCAGGCAATCGGCCCAGCACGACGATCTTGGTGCGACGGCTCGATCCGTTCACGCTCGGTATGCTGACGGCGCTGTACGAGCATAAGGTGTTCGTGCAGGGCGTGTTGTGGAACATCAATCCGTTCGATCAGTGGGGGGTGGAGCTCGGCAAAGCGATGGCTGGGCGCGTGATGGCAGCGTTTGATGATCGGACTGTGCCGCTTGATGCGGCAACACGCGGTTTAATCGACGCTTGGCACACGCTATGCGGTAGCGCGGTGACCGGTGAGGGCAGCGCGCGCTGAAGACTGCCAACGCGCGCTGGCTAGCCCGGTTTCCTACAATCTGGTCATGACGGATTTCGTGCACCTGCGGCTGCACTCAGAGTTTTCGATCGTCGATGGATTGGTACGCATCGATGAGGCGGTGAAGACAGCAGCCGCGGACGGTCAGGGTGCGCTTGCGCTGACGGACAGCGCGAACCTGTTCGGCGCCATCCGCTTTTATTCGGCCGCGCGCAAGGCGGGCGTCAAACCGATCCTCGGCTGTGATGCCTGGATCACAAACGATGCTGACCGTGACCAGCCCTACCGCCTGCTGCTGCTGGTGGCTTCCCACGATGGCTACCGGCGCTTGTGCGATTGGATTTCGCGTGCCTGGCTGCAGAACCAGCAGCGCGGTCGTGCAGAGATGCGCTTGCAGTGGTTTGAGGAGGGCACCGAGGGCCTAATCGCTTTGTCTGCAGCGGCGCAAGGCGAGGTGGGCCGCCTGCTGCTGGCAGGAAATTGGGACGGTGCGTGCGCGGCGGCGCGCAAATTGGCAGCGCTATTTCCGCAGCGCTTTTATATCGAACTGCAACGTGCGGGACGGCCCAGCGACGAGGCCTGCGTGCGCGCCAGCGTGCGGCTAGCGCGCGAGCTCGCGTTGCCGCCGGTGGCTACCCATCCCATTCAGTTCCTTGCACGCGGGGATTTCCGCGCTCATGAAGTGCGCGTCTGCATCGCGGAAGGTTATACGCTGGCCGATCCGCGCCGCCCGCGCGTTTTCACCGACGAGCAGTACTTTAAGAGCCGGGCCGAAATGCGCGCGCTGTTCGCGGATGTACCCGCGGCGCTTGCCAACAGCGTGCAAATCGCTCGCCGCTGCAACCTGGAGCTGGAGCTGGGGCGACCACGCCTGCCGGAGTATCCGACGCCGCCTGGCGTGTCGCTCGATGAACACTGCGCGGCGCTGGCCCGGCAGGGGCTGCAGCGCCGCTTGGCGGCGCTCTATCCCGATATGGCCGCACGGCAAGCGCAGCGCCCGCGCTACGAGGCGCGTCTGCAGCACGAGCTTGCCACGATCGCGAAGATGGGTTTTTCCGGCTACTTCCTGATCGTGGCCGACTTCATTAACTGGGCGAAAGAAAACGGCATCCCGGTCGGACCGGGGCGCGGCTCCGGTGCCGGCTCGCTGGTGGCTTATGCGCTCGGAATCACGGATCTGGATCCGCTCAAATACGACCTGCTGTTCGAGCGCTTTCTTAACCCAGAGCGGGTGTCGATGCCAGACTTTGACATCGACTTCTGCCAAGATCACCGCGACCGGGTGATCGACTATGTCAAGCGCAAGTATGGCGCGCAGGCGGTGGCGCAGATCGCTACCTTTGGAACGCTCGGCGCAAAGGCGGTGGTGCGCGATGTCGGCCGCGTGCTCGACCTGCCGTACTCCAAATGCGATCAGCTGTCCAAGTTGATCCCGCACAATCCGGCCGATCCCTGGACACTAGACCGCGCGCTGGCGCAGGAGCCTGCCTTTGCGGAAGCAGTGAAAAGCGACGAGGAGTATCAGCGCATCGTCGAGCTGGCGCGGCCGCTGGAGGGGCTGACGCGCAACGTCGGCATGCACGCCGGCGGTGTGCTGATTGCGCCGGGCCGGCTCACCGACTTCTGTCCGCTCTACTGCCAGCCTGGCGCGCCGGAGGCGGCGGTCAGCCAGTTCGACAAAGACGACGTAGAGGCCATCGGCCTGGTGAAGTTCGACTTCTTAGGCCTGACGACGTTGACCATTTTGGACCTGACGCTGCAGTACGTACGGCGGCTGGCGCCAGATTTTCCGTACACGCTGCAAACGCTGCCGCTGGATGACGCAGCGACCTTTGAGGTCTTCAAGAACGGGCAAACGGCAGCGATTTTCCAATTCGAATCGCGCGGCATGCGCGAACTGTTAAAGCGCGCTCGCCCGGACCGGCTGGAAGACCTGATCGCGCTGAACGCACTGTTTCGTCCGGGGCCGATGGACCTAATCCCGGATTTCGTCGAGCGCAAGCATGGCCGTCAGCGCGTCGAATACCTACACCCACGCATCGAGCCAATCCTGGCGGAGACCTACGGGGTAATGGTCTATCAGGAGCAGGTTATGCGCATCGCGCAAGAAGTGGCCGGCTACTCGCTGGGCGGCGCTGACCTACTGCGGCGGGCGATGGGCAAGAAGAAGCCTGAGGAGATGGCCAAGCAGCGCTCGGTGTTCATCGCCGGCGCGCGCGAGCGCGGCGTCGCGGAAAACGTCGCCACGCAGCTTTTCGACTTAATGGAGAAGTTCGCCGGCTATGGGTTCAACAAGTCGCACAGCGCCGCCTATGCGCTGCTTGCGTACCAGACCGCGTACTTTAAGGCGCATTTTCCGGCCGCCTTTATGGCCGCCAACCTGTCGGCCGTGATGGACGACACCGACAAGGTCAAGGAACTGATCGACGACTGCCGGGCACTGGGGTTGACGATCGAGGCGCCGGACATCAATGCGGGCACTTGGCGCTTCGAGCCAATTGACGCGCGCACGATCCGCTATGGCCTGGGCGCCATTAAAGGAACCGGTCGTGGCGCAATTGAAACGATTGTGGCGGCGCGCACCCGCGGCGGCCCGTTTGCGTCGCTGCTGGATTTTTGCCTGCGCGTGGATCGGCAGGTCGTCAACCGACGCGTGGTGGAGGCCCTGGTGCGCGCCGGCGCGTTCGACTGTATCGATGCAGACCGCGCGAAGCTGCTGGCCAGTGTCGGGCGCGCATTGGATGCAGCAGAGCGGCAAGCTGCGTCCGCTGGGCAGGCGAGCCTGTTTGCGGACACTGGCGAGCCGCTGGCGGCCGCTTTCGCCTATGTGCCAGCCCGGCCCTGGAGCGGGCGCGAGCGGCTGGCTAACGAGAAACTCGCGCTGGGCTTTTATCTAAGCGGCCATCTGTTTGCCGAGTACGAGGCGGAGGCGCGCAGGCTGGCGCCGACGCGGCTAGCGGACGTGCGGCAAGCGCGTGATCCGGTGCGGCTCGCTGGCATCATCGTCGCCGCGCGCACGCAGAACACGCGCCGTGGCCGCATGGGGGTGGTGCTGCTCGACGACGGCAGTGCGCAATTGGAACTGACCGTGTTCTCCGAGCTGTATGACCGCAAGCGCGCGCTGCTGAAGGAAGATGCGCTGGTGTTCGTCATCGGCCGCGTGCGGATAGACGAGCAGAACCAGCGGCTGTCTGTCACTGCTGAGGACATTATGGATTTGGCCGAGGCACGGGCGCGCGCCGCGGCACGCCTGCGCATCGAGCTCGATGGTGCGATTGATCCGGTGCGGCTGAAGCACGCGCTAGCGCCGTACCGTGTCGACAGCGGCAACGGCGAGTCAACCGGCTGCCGTATCGTGCTCGCCTATCGGAATTGTGAGGGCGCAGCCGAGCTTGCCTTGCCGGACGAGTGGCGCGTGCGGCCGGAGGAGGCTCTGCTTGAGGAGCTGCGGCAGCAGCCACGCGTGCGCGCGGCCGCTTTTGCCTACAGTTAAGCAGGTCAGCGTTAGTGAGGAAAACCGATGCGGATCGCCGAGGGTTTTGCCGGTGCGGTAGGCAATACGCCGCTGATCCGGCTGGCGGCGCTAAGCCGCGAAACTGGCTGCGAAATTCTTGGCAAGGCCGAGTTCCTGAATCCAGGCGGTTCAGTCAAGGACCGCGCGGCGCTGTACATCCTGCAGGATGCCGAGCAGCGCGGCCTGCTTGCTCGCGGCGGCGTAGTCGTAGAGGGCACTGCTGGCAACACCGGCATTGGACTGGCGCACCTGTGCGCGGCGCGCGGCTACCGCTGCGTGATCGTGATTCCGGACAACCAGTCGCCGGAGAAAATGGACTTGCTGCGCGCGCTCGGCGCCGAGGTACGTCCGGTGCCGCCGAAGCCGTATGCCGATGACGACAATTACCAGAAGATCGCGGCGCGGCTGGCGGCAGCGACACCGCGCGCGATCTGGGCCAACCAGTTCGACAATGTGGCCAACCGGCAGGCGCACTATGAGACGACCGGGCCGGAGATCTGGCGCGACACCGCCGGCCGCGTCGATGCATTCGTCGCCGCCGTCGGCACCGGCGGCACCTTGGCCGGCGTGGCCCGCTATCTGAAAGAACGCAAGCCGCAGGTGCGAATCGTGCTCGCCGATCCGCAGGGCAGCGCGCTGTTCAACTGGGTGAAGACCGGCGAGCTGAAGGCCGAAGGCAGCTCGATCACCGAAGGCATCGGCACCACGCGCGTCACCGCCAATCTCGAAGGCACGCCAATCGACGATGCGGTGCGCATCGACGATCCGACCTGTGTGGCGATGGTGTACCGACTGCTGCGCGAGGAAGGCCTGTTCGTGGGTGGCTCCACCGGCATCAACGTCGCCGCCGCGGTGCAGGTGGCGCGCACACTTGGCCCCGGCCATACGATCGTGACGATCCTGTGCGACAGCGGCCGTACGTACATGAAGCGTCTGTTCAATCCGGACTGGCTGCGCGAGCGCGGACTGTCGCCGCCATGAGCGCGGCGGCATGGCCGCGCCGCGCCGTACCGTCAGTCGTGCCGGCGGCCGCCGTGGCAGCGCTGGGCTGCTAGACGCTGGCGGAACAGGGTGTTGCCGTCGATGTCCTTGAGCGACACGACCATGTCCTTGCTGCGGGCGTCGATTTCGCATTGACCGAAGAACTGCAGGCCCGCGCTCGGCGGCAGGTTGGCCTGCCCAGGCGGCGGCGCCTTCTGAAAGACGACCTGCGGGCCGAAGGTGTTGTCCAGTGGATTCGGTCCGAAGGTACCGGCATGCAAAGGCCCGGCGACAAATTCCCAAAACGGCAGAAAGTCCTAGAACTGCGCGCGGTTTGGATCGTAATAATAGGCGGCACAGTAATGCACGTCGGCGGTCAGCAGACCACGTTGCAGATATGCTCGCGTTTGATCGTGCGCAGGATGTCGGCGATCTCGAGTTCACGCCCCAGCGCCGGCCCGTCGCCGTTGGCCACTGCCTGATACCGCGGCCGGCCGAAAGCGTCGCGGCCGTCACCGACCACCAGCCCGATCGGCATGTCGGAGGCGATCACCTTCCAGGTGGCCTCGGACCGCCGTAGCGCGTTCTTCAGCCACTGCACCTGCGCCGCGCCCAGCAGCGCCGTGTCCGGGCCGGGCGCGGGCTGGTTGTTCTCGCTGTTGGCGGCGCGATAGCTGCGCATGTCGATCACGAAGACGTCCAGGTCCGGCCCATAGGACAGCTTGCGGTAGACGCGCTCCTCCTCGCGCGGGCCGTACCAGCGCGGCGGCGCGTACTCCAGGAAAGCGCGCGTGGCGCGGGCGATCAGCAAGGGCACGCGCTTCTCCGTGTACCGCGCATCGGCGCTGAGGTCCTTCGCGTCGGACCAGTTGTTCGTCACCTCGTGATCGTCCCACTGCCAGATCCGCGGCACCTCGGCATTGAAGCGGCGCACGTTGTCGTCCAGCAGGTTGTAGAGGTAATTGGCGCGAAATTCGTCCAGTGTTTCGGCCACCTTCAGCTTGGCCGGACAGCGGTCGAGTTCCGCGTTGGCCCACACGGTACCGTCGGGCAGCGTCACCTGCGGCTGCATCGGGTTGTCGGCGTAAATCGTGTCGCCGCTGTGGATGAAGAAATCCGGCGCCACGCGGCGCATGGCCTCGTAGATACGCATGCCGCCCAGAGCGGGATTGATGCCCCAGCCCTGGCCTGCCGTGTCGCCGCCCCAGACGAAGCGCAGGTCGCGTGGCCGTGCCGGGGGCGTGCGCAGGCGGCCGATCACGTACTCGCTGCGCGCGCGGGCCCGGTCCAGGTCCTCGAATTGCACGCGCACGAACACGGTCCGGTTCGGCGGCAGCTCCGACAGGTCCACGCGCGCGGTGTAGTCGCTCACGGCGAGCGCATGCGGGCCACGTACCCGCACCGCGTCGTGGAAGCGCTCGTCCAGCGCCCATTCGACGATCATGCGGGCCGGCCGGTCGGTGCGCGACCACACGAGCGCGCGCGCATCATGGACGTCCCCGATCTGTAGACCCTGCGCCACCTGCGGGCGGTCGCCGATTACGACCGCCGGGGGCGTCTGCGCGCGCAGGATGGCCGGCAGGCCGCCGGCCGCGAGGGCGCCGGCGGCGGCACGCTGGATGAACAACCGTCGTTCGGCTTGGTGATGGCCTGTCATCGTGCTCTCCCCGAAAAGACGGCGTCAGGGTAGGCGCGCTGCGTGACCGCCGCGTGGCGCGGCGATGGCAGCAGTCACGGCGTTGCCATTCTGCGCACGAAAACTGCCGCTACCCGCGCGTCGCGCGGGCTTCTTGTTTGGTCTGGAGGAGGAACGATGAGGAACACCCAATCGGCCGGGCGCGCGCTCGCGGCCGCGCTGGCGCTGTGCGCGGCCGCCGCCGTAGGCGCGCACGACATCGAGGCCGCGCGCAGCGGCCGGCACGCGATCGATGTGCAGGTCGGCGTGCGGCCGTTTTACCTGCTGGATGGTCTGGAGGACGGGCCGCTGAAGCGGCGCCTGCAGCAGTGCCGGCGCGGGCCGTTCGAGCGCAGCGACTTCTCGATCGGCCACCGCGGGGCGCCGCTGCAGTTTCCGGAGCACACGCTGGAGTCGTACGTGGCGGCCGCGCGGCAGGGCGCCGGCATCGTCGAGTGCGACGTGACGTTCACGCGCGACGGGCATCTGGTGTGCCGGCACGCCGAAAACGACCTGCACACGACCACGAACATCCTGGTGACACCGCTGGCGGCCACCTGTGTCCGGCCGTTCACGCCTGCCGTGATCGACGCCAACGGCAACGTGGTAACGCCGGCGAGCGCCGAATGCCGCGCCTCAGCCCTGACACTGGCGGAGTTCAAGAGCCTCACCGGCAAGATGGACGCCTTCAACCGGGCGGCGCGCACGCCGCAGGAGTACCTCGGCGGCACGGCCGCCTGGCGGACGGATCTGTATACCGGTCGCGGCACGCTGCTGTCGCTGCGCGAGAGCATCGAACTGAACCAGCGCCTGGGTGTGAAGCACACGCCGGAGCTGAAGCCCGGCGACCCTGCCACCGTCGCGCAGGTGTTCGGCAGCCAGCGCAACTATGCGTTGAAACTGGCCGAGGAGCTGCGTGCCGCCGGCGTGCGGCCGCGCGACGCCTGGCCGCAATCGTTCAACGTCGAAGACGTGCTGGTGTGGGTGAGCGAGACCGAGTACGGCCGGCAGGCGGTGTACCTGCTCGACTGGGATGCCGAGCGTCGCGACATCGTGATCCAGCCGCCCTATGACCGTATGCCGCGCGCCGAGTTTTTCCGCATGCTCAGACAGCGCGGCGTGCGGATCGTCGCGCCGCCGATCCCGGCGCTGCTGACCGTCGCCGGCGACCGGCTCGTGCCCTCGCCGCTCGCGCGCGACCTGAAGGCGTGGGGCTTCAAGATCATCACCTGGACCATCGAGCGCTCCGACGTCCGCTTCGGCGCTGCCCGCGCCGGCTACTACTACGCCTTCGACCCAGCCGGGGCGGTCGTGAAGCGGGATTCCGACCTGTTCAAGGTGCTGGACGTGCTGGCGCGCGAAGTCGGCATCGAGGCCATCTTCTCCGACTGGCCCGAGACCGTCACGTTCTATGCCAACTGCATGGGCCTGAAATAAGCCGCGCCGCGGCGGCCGGCACGGCGCGCCGCCGTGCCGGCGATCCATAATCGCGCCTGCTGCCGCGCCGCCGTCGGGCGGCGCGGCGTTCTGATCCGTGGACAACGACAAAGACATGGAACCGGGAGGCGCATGGACATCGAACTGACGGTCAACGGCGCGCGCGTACGGCGCGAGGTGGCGCCCCAGGCGCTGCTGGTGGAGCTGCTGCGCGAGCAACTGGGACTGACCGGCACGCACGTGGGGTGCGACACCAGCCAGTGTGGCTGCTGCACGGTGCTGCTGGACGGCAAGGCCGTCAAGAGCTGCACGATGCTCGCGGTGCAGGCCGACGGCTGCGCGGTGACCACGGTGGAGGGGCTGGCGCAGGGCGAGCGGCTGCAT
>JANWUU010000078.1 GCA_025057735.1 Burkholderiaceae bacterium | reverse complement strand
ACGGCGATCCGCGCCTTGATCAAGCAACTGATCGCAGCGGAGGATCCCACCCAGCCATTGTCGGACAGCAGGATCGCGGAGCTGCTCGGCGAGCAGGGCATCGTGGTGGCGCGGCGCACGGTCGCCAAGTACCGCGAGGCGCTGAAAATCGCGCCGGTGGCGCTGCGCAAAAGGCTCTGAGGCCACGCGCCGGGCGGCGCGCGGTCTTCCCTTCCCATCCAACCCAGCCGAAAGAGGGGTGTTGCATGAACCTCATCATCCACGGTCACCACGTCGAAGTGACGCCTGCGCTGCGCGGCTACGTCGAGGGCAAACTCGAGCGGGTGCGGCGCCATTTCGATCACGTGATCGAGGCGGACGTGTTGCTGTCGGTGGAAGACAAGTTGCGCCAGAAGGCCGAGATCACCATGCGCGTGCGCGGCTCGGCCCTGCACGCGGAAGCGGTCGATCAGGACATGTACGCGGCCATCGATTGCCTGGTCGACCGGTTGGACCGCCAGGTCCTGCGCCACAAGGACCGGCTGAAGGACCATGCCCGCGAGCCGCTGAAACATCAGGGCCTGGGCGGCTGACGCCTCCCGAACGTTGCGAGAAGGGGCCATCTGGCCCCTTTTTTCTGCCCTTCCGTTGCCATTGCGCAACGGTAATGATCCTTGCCGCACTGCCGCACCGGGGCGCTTATACTGCGCGCCTTCGTTTTTCCCGAGGGCGGTTGAGCCACGGTGTCCACGCTCTGCCCCGGCGGCGTCAGCCGCGGTGTTCCGATGCGCATCCCGCGCTCAATTGGGATGGGATCGGCGGATTTCCTCCCGCATACGGCCACCCGCGACCGGGCTAAGGTGCGCCGCGTGCCGTCCCGCCCGACGACGTTCCTGCCATGAACCTCATCTCGCGCCTGCTGCCGGCTTCGAACATCCTGCTGGACCTGCCGGCGTCCAGCAAGAAGCGGGTCTTCGAGCAGGCGGGCCTGCTGTTCGAGAACAACCAGGGCATCGCGCGGGCGACGGTCTTCGACAGTCTGTTCGCGCGCGAACGGCTGGGCTCGACCGGCCTCGGCCAAGGTGTCGCGATCCCGCATGGCCGCATCAAAGGTCTGAGGGAAGCCGTGGCGGCGCTGATCCGGCTGGCAGAGCCGGTGCCGTTCGACGCTCCCGACGGCCGCCCCGTGCGCCTGCTGATTTTCCTGCTGGTGCCGGAGCACGCCACGCAGCACCATCTGGACGTCCTCTCCGAGCTGGCGCAGATGCTGTCGGACAAGCCCTTCCGCGAGAGCCTGTTGACGGTAGACGATCCGGCCGCCGTGCATGCGCTGCTGACCCGCTGGGAGCCGGTGCGCCCGGCGGCGTGAGCGCCTCGGCCATGGCGTGGAGCGATCCGGCCTCCGTCGGGGTCAGCGCGGCCTCCCTGTCGGTGCGCACGCTGTTCGAGGAGAACCGCGAGGCGCTGGCGCTCACCTGGGTGGCGGGTCGCGGCGGCGCCGACAAGCGGGTCGTCGGGCGCGACATCGCGGGCAGCGTGGCCGCCGCCGATCTGGTCGGCCATCTGAACCTCATCCATCCGGACCGCATCCATGTCCTCGGCGCGCCCGAGGTCCGTTACATCGAGCGCATGGACGCGGCGCGGCGCGCCCATTACCGGCAGGAACTGATCGGCGGCGGGGCGCTCGGGCTGATCGTGGCCGATGGGCTGCCGGTGCCCACGGAGCTCGCGGAGGCGGCCGAGCCAGCGTCGCTGCCGGTGTTTTCCACCCCGCGCGCGGCCGCGCAGGTGATCGATCTGCTGCGCATCTATCTCACCAAGGCGCTGGCCGTGCACTGCTCGATGCACGGCGTCTTCATGGACGTGCTCGGCATGGGCGTGCTGATCGCGGGCGAATCCGGTGTGGGCAAGAGCGAGCTGGCGCTGGAGTTGATCAGCCGCGGACATGGCCTCGTGGCCGACGACGTGGTCGATTTCGCGCGCGTGGCGCCCGATACGATCGAGGGCCGCTGCCCGCCGCTGCTCGCCAACCTGCTGGAGGTGCGCGGCCTCGGGCTGCTGGACATCAAGGCGATCTTCGGCGAGACGGCGGTGCGGCGGAAGATGAAGCTGCGCCTGATCGTCGAACTGCGGCGCGCCAGCGCCACCGAGATGGTCGAGCGGCTGCCGCTGGCGGGTATGACCGAGGAGGTGCTGGGCCTGCCGATCCACAAGGTCGTCATCCCGGTGGCGGCCGGCCGCAACCTCGCCGTGCTGCTCGAAGCGGCGGTGCGCAACACCATCCTGAAGCTGCGCGGTATCGACACGATGGCCGACTTCCAGGAGCGGCAGCGCCGCGCGATGGATTCCTCTCACCCGGGCGGCGGATAGCGCCGACCCCCCGCTGCGCGCACAATGGCCGTCAACCGACGGCCGCCCGCGGCCGTTGGCCGCCTGCCGGAGCGGTACACGCCGGCGCCTTTCCACTTTCGATCGGAGGAGAGTCCATGCTGAAGCATCTATTGCTCGCCGCCTCGCTCGCACTGCCGCTCGCGGCGGCGACGGCGGAGGAGAAAAAACTGACGCCGCAGCAGGAGCGCATGGCGGTCTGCAACAAGCAGGCGTCCGACAAGAAGCTCGCCGGCGACGACCGCAAGAAATTCATGTCCGACTGCCTAGCGGGCAGAGTTGCGGCCGCGGACGAGAAGAAACTGACGCCGCAACAGGAAAGGATGCGCGTCTGCAACAAGCAGGCCGGCGACAAGAAGCTGGAAGGCGACGCGCGCAAGAAGTTCATGTCCGAGTGCCTGAAGGCGGCCTGAGCAGGTCGCGCGGCCAACGGGGGGCGGCCTGCCGCCCCCTTTTTTCTTCGACCTTCCGCACCGCGCGCGCGTGCCAAAATGCGGCGGCACACCCGCTCGTTCTCCCGCCTCGATGAGACTGGTCCTCGTCACCGGCATGTCCGGCTCCGGCAAGTCGGTCGCCATCCGTCTGCTCGAGGACATCGGCTACTACTGCATCGATAACCTGCCCGGCCGTTTCCTGCCGGAGGTGTGCGCGTTCCTGACGTCCACCGGCCATGACGACCTGGCCGTCTCGATCGACGCCCGCTCCGAGGCGGCGCTCGGCGACCTGCCCGGCACGATCGCCGGCCTGCGCCGCGCCGGCTATGACGTGCGCGTGCTGTTCCTGACCGCCTCCACGACCGCGCTGGTGCAGCGTTACTCGGAGACGCGCCGCCGGCACCCGCTGTCGCAGCGGCTGGCCACGGTGGGTGCCGAGGAGGAGCCGACCCTTATCGAATGCATCGAGGCCGAGCGCGAGCTGCTGGCGCCGCTCGACGCCCTCGGCCACACGATCGACACCGGCGACCTGCACCCGAACACGCTGCGCTTGTGGGTGCGCGAATTCGTCGATTCGCCGCGCAGCCACCTGACGCTGGCGTTCGAATCGTTCGCCTTCAAGCACGGCATCCCAGTGGCGGCCGATTTGGTGTTCGACGTGCGCAACCTGCCCAACCCGTACTACGACCCGCAGCTGCGGCCGCTGACGGGCCTGGACGAGCCCGTGGTGGCCTATCTCGCCTCGGCGCCGCTCGTCGGCGAAATGATCGACGACATCGGCCGCTTCATCGAGCGCTGGCTGCCCAGTTACGTGGCGGACAACCGCCATTACGTGACGGTGGCGGTCGGCTGCACCGGCGGGCGGCACCGCTCCCCCTATGTGGTCGAGCAGTTGGCGCAACGCTTCCGCGCTCAGGGCCACGTGCTGGTGCGGCATCGTTCGATCCAGCGCGCAAAGTGAACTCGCTGCCCCTGTTTCCGCTGCATGCCGTGCTGTTCCCCGACGGCGTGCTACCGCTACGCGTGTTCGAGGCGCGCTACATGGACATGGTGCGCGACTGCCTGCGGCGCGACGCGCCCTTCGGCGTGTGTCTGATCACCGCCGGCGCCGAGGTGGGCAGCGCGGCCCGCACCGAGGCGGTCGGCTGTCTGGCGCGCATCGTCGCCTGGGACATGGAACAGCTCGGGCTGCTGCACATCCGCACCGTCGGCGGGCAGCGTTTCCGGGTGCGCAGCACGCGCGTGCAGGCCGACCAGCTGCTGGTCGCCGATGTCGACCTGATCGCGCCGGATGCGGACTGTGCGCTCGACGCGGAGCACGAGCCGTGCGCGCTGCTGCTGGAACGCGTGATCGACGACCTGCGCGCGCGACAGGAGGAAAAGCGCCGCGCCGGTCTGGCCGAGGGCGCCGTGCTCGGCGGGCTGCCCTTCGAGGAACCGGTCCGGCTCGATTCCAGCGTGTGGGTCGGCAACCGCCTGTGCGAAATCCTGCCGGTACCGCTGAAGGCCAAACAGAAGCTGATGGAACTGGAGGACGCGCGGGCGCGGCTGCAGATCATCACGCAGTACCTGCGCCAGCACGCCGTGCTGAAGTGACATGGCCCGCCTGCCGTACCTACCCGCGAACCTGTCCGAGCCCGCCGACCTCGTGGCCGCGATCCGCGCGCGGCGCGGCGGGCGTCTGCTGAACCTGGACCGCCTGCTGCTGTACAGCCCGCCGCTGGCTGCCGGTTGGAACGCGTACCTGCGCGCGGTGCGCAGCGAACTCGCGCTGCCGCCCCGGCTGCGCGAGCTGGCGATCTGCGCGGTGGCGGCGCTAAATGGCGCCGACTACGAGTTCGTCCATCACGCGCCGGAGTTTCTGGCCGCCGGCGGCACGCCGCAGCAACTGCAGGCGCTGCGCGCGCCGCAGCAGGCCCTGCTGGAAGACGGGCCGTTCGATGCCCAGGAGCGCGCCGCGCTGGCGCTCACGGTGGAGCTGACGCGCGACGTCGCGGTGAGCGACGCCACGTTCGCCGCGGTGCAGGCAGCGCTCGGCGCGCGCGGCACGGTCGAGCTGGTAGCCGTGGTCGCCGCCTACAACATGGTCTCCCGCTTCCTGGTCGCGTTCGGCGTCGAGCCCGAGTAGCGCGTCGCGACGGTGCGCAGCAGCGTCTTCACCGGCGCGGGCAAGGCCGCGTCCGCCACCTCGTGCAGCGGCAGCCACTGCTCATGCGGCGCGGCCGCGCGCCGGGGCCGCCGCGCCAGATGCACCAGGTGCGGGGTGGCGAGCAGCGTGAAATGCGTGAATGCGTGGCGCAACGCCGGCAGACGCTGCAGGGCGCTGGCGTCGCCCAGCGCCTGCGCCGCAGCGCGCGCGGCGGCGGCAGACGGAAACTGCGGCGGGGCAAGCAGCCCGCCCCACAGCCCCCGCAGCGGCTGCCGCACCAGCAGGATGGCGCCGCGGCACACCGCCAGCAGCCAGTGCGTGCGCCGATGCGCAACCGCCCGGCGTGCGCGCGGGGTGGGCAGCAGCGCCGCGCGCCCTCGCCGGCGCGCATAACAGGTCGACGCCAGCGGGCAGACCTCACACCGCGGCGCGGCGCGCACGCAGACGGTCGCGCCCAGATCCATCAGGCCCTGCGTGTAAGCCGGCATGTCGGCGGCGCGCGGCAGCAACGACTCGGCGAGCTGCCACAGCCGTCGCTGCACGGCCGCGGTGGCCATGTCGCCCGCGATGCCGAAGTGACGGGCCAGCACGCGCCGTACGTTGCCGTCCAGGATGGCGGCGCGCTCGTCGAAGCAGAAGGCGGCAATGGCGGCGGCCGTGGAGCGGCCGATGCCGGGCAGTTGCTGCAGTGCCGCCGCCGAGCGCGGAAACGCGCCGCCGTGGCGTTCGACCACGACGCGCGCGCACGCATGCAGGTTGCGGGCGCGCGCGTAGTAGCCAAGCCCCGCCCATAGCCGCAGCACCTCGCCGACCGGCGCGGCGGCGAGCGCCCGCACGTCGGGGAAGCGCGCCAGGAAGCGCGCGTAGTAGTCGAGGGCGGTGGCGACCTGCGTCTGCTGCAGCATGATCTCCGCCACCCACACCCGATACGGATCGCGGGTGCCCTGCCAGGGCAGGTCGTGGCGGCCGTGCGCCCGCTGCCACGCCACCACGCGGCCGGCAAACGAGCGCGGCACGGTCAGCGAGGCACAGTCAGATCTCGACGCGCAGGTAGGCGGGTGTATCCCGCTCGGTGCGCGGCGAGGGGCGCGGAGCGCTGCCGTCGGCGCCGGCGAGCGCGCGCGCCTGGACGGTGAACTTCTTCAGTTCTTCCAGCCGCTGCTGGACGTCCTGCAGCGCTTCCTCCAGCTCGCCGATGCGGGCGTCGAGCGACTCCTGCGCGTCGCGGATGCGCGCCACCGACTCGGCGCGCTTTTTCAGCTGCTGGCGCTGCTCGCGCACCTGCACC
>JANWUU010000065.1 GCA_025057735.1 Burkholderiaceae bacterium | reverse complement strand
TCAGCGCCACCGCGAACAGCAGCGCCTGCCTCATCGGGGAGCGTCCTGCTGCAACAGCAGCGTGCCGGATGCGCAGCGCGACCCGGCGACGTCGATCGCGAACCGCAGCCGGTCGTGGTCGGCCGCCTCCAGCGCCAGCGTTGCGGCCTCTCCCGGCCGCAGCGGGCGCAGGAACTTGACGCTCGCCACGGCGGCGACACGGCGCGCATCGCCTTGCGCCTGCAGCCAGTCGTCGGCCTGCTGCTGCACCCAGCCGAGTAGCAGCGCGCCCGGCGCGATCGGGTAGCCGGGGAAATGGCCAGCGAACACCGGGTGCGACGGTGGCAGCGCAATCTGCGCAACCGGCGTCATGGGCGCATCCCGCGCAGCTGCGCCGCCAGCGCCTGCAGCTGCGCGCGCGGCAGCTTGCCGTTGGCGTTGCGCGGCAGCCGCTCGACGAACCACAGCGGCCGCGGCAGGAAGACCGGATCGATGCGCGCGCGCAGCGCCTGCAGGATGTCGCGCTCGGTCAAGCCGGGCGCGACCACGAAGGCCATCAACCGCGGCTCGCGCCCGTCCTCGGCATCCGGCAAAAAGAACGTGCCGTCCTGCACGCCGTCGATCGCCAGCAGCGCGTGATTGAGTGCCGCCAGCGAGGTGCGCTTGCCGGCCACGTTGATCAGATCTGCGGTCCGACCCTCTAGGCGGAAGGTGTGCGGATCGCGCAGCGTCAACAGGTCCGCCAGCGGGGTTGGCTCCGGCACGTGGCCGCCGATGGCCCAGAAGATGCCGTCGCGCGCCTCGATGTGCACGCCCGGAAAGGCCTGCCACCAAGGGCCGTCCAACGTGCGGCGCGAGGCAAGTTGCCCTGTCTCGGTACAGCCGTAGATCTCGCGCACCGGCGCCCCCCAGCGCGCCTCGCACTCGGCCGCAAGCGCCTCCGGCAGCGGCGCGGTGGCGCTGACAATAGCCGCCAGCGGCGGCAGCGCGACCTGCGCGGCGAGTAGCGCCCGCAGGTGCACCGGCGTGGTGACCAGCACGCGCTGGCCCGGCAGCGCCGTCAGCGCGGCGGCGATCTCCTCCGGGTGCAGCGGATGCTCGGCGCAGAAGGCGAAGCCATTTTGCAGCGCCAGCAGCACGGTTGATTCCAGCCCGTACATGTGCTGCGGGGCGACGGTGCCGAGCAGCACGACGTCGCTGCCCTCAGGCGGCAGCGCCAGCGCTGTGCGCTCGGCGCGGGTGCTGGCCACCAGATCGCCCCAGGCCTTCGGATACGGCTGCGGCCTGCCGGTGCTGCCCGAGGTGAAGGCGATCGCCGCCAGCGCCTGCGCGGCAACCGCCGGCGGCGGCCAGGCGCGACCCGGCGTGGGCGACGCCACAGCGCCGAGCGCGGCGCGAAACGGCGCCGCCTCGCCGACGCCGACGGCGACGTGCTCGGGATAGGCCGCGGCCAGCTCCGCCAAGGCGTGCGGCGCGCGCGCGCCAGGCAGCAGGTTCACGCGGCCGGCGGCGAGCGTCGCGCAGAACGCCACCGCGAAACCGTAGCGGTCGCCGCAGGCATTGACGACGTACCGCGCGTCCCTGGCGTGCGCCTGCAGCCGCGCGGCCAGCGCCTCGACGTCGGCGACGAACTGCGCGGCGCTGATGGCGCGGCCGCCGACGTAGGCAACCGTTGCCTGCGGCGATGGATGCGCGATGAGCGGCAGCGCCGTCATCGCCGGGCAGCGAAGGCCTGCCGCGCAGCGGCAGCCGGAAACGACAAGGCGCTAGCGATCGTCTGCAGCGGCGTGTGCGCCGGCAACTGCGGATGGCGCAGTCGGCGCCACGCGTATTCGGCGACGAACATCAGCGCGATCAGCGGCCAGAACAGCACATTGGCAAACAGCGACCACCAGGCAAAGGGCGCGGCAAGCGCCAACACCGCCGAGGCAGCCGCCATCAGTAAGAAAAAGGCCGTCCAGGCGACAGTCACGCGGCGCAGGTATTGGGCGAAGGCGGCCTCGAACGCCTCGCGCCCGAGCGCATGGGCGGCGATCGCCTGCACCAAGGGCGTGCGCCCTGGCAGGAGCGTACTGCCGAAGACCGCGGCAAGCGCGAGGTTCAGCACCACCGACGGTAGCGCCGCCACGTGCTGGCGTCGCACGGCGAGTTCGACAAGGAAAATCGCCGCCAGCGCCGCCGCCGTACGCCACGAGGCCGGCGAACGCATCACCGCCGCAAACACCAGCGCATCGAGCGTCATCAGCGCGATCATAGTGAGCGCAGGGTCGAACCACGGCGCCAGCCACTGCGGCACCACATGCAGCGAGATGGCGACCGCCAGCAGCAGCCCCACCTGGGCGGCGCGAGCGCGGTCAAAGCGCAGCGCAGCTGGTGTTGCGCTCACGGCGCCACCTCGACCAGTCGCGACGAGCGGGCGAAGATGCGGCTGACCCCGACGCCGGCAGCCACGTTCGAGCGCCGCCGCACCAGCGGGCTGTCCTCGAACACCGCGCCGCGCAGCCAGTCGACCTTGACGAACGCGCCGATCCAGGTCGAGCCGTATGTCGTGGAGGCGGCCGCGATCGCCTGCCAGCCGCCGAAACCACCGCGCGCCGCATACGCGGGCCGCTGCGCGCTCGCGTACGCCGCCGGCACGCCGTAGAAGTACTCGTGATAGCGGCGGTCAGCAAAATAGCCGCCGAGCACGAAACCCAGGTTCCAGCGCGCGCCGGCCCACGTCACCTTGCGGTCGACGTTCAGTTGCGGGAAAGCCAGCGTGCCCACGCTGCGAAGGCCGTCGCGCCAGGTCAGGGCTTGCCGCACCGGCAGGCGGAAGTCGAACTCCACGTCGCGGCGGCCCGGAGCGCCGTCGCCCAGATGCGCCAGATGCACCTTCAGCACCGGCCCCACCTCCACCGTCGGCCGCAGGTCCGGCATGCCCGCGCGCGCGCGGTTGTCTTCGCTGTTCACCGGCACGGTGGCGCCGACCGAGATCTCCAGCTCCACGCGCTCGGTATCCAGGAACAGCGCGCGGACTCCCTCGCGGTCGGCCTTGATGAACTCGCCGCGATAGACGAAATACGGAATCGGCAGCACATAACCGCGCGACTGATCGGCGCCGCGGTAATCGGGCATGTAGAGCACCGCTGCGCCGGCTCCGGCTTCCCACAGCGGCAACTGCTCGCCGCGCGGCTGAGCAGATGCCTGCGCGCTGGCAGCGAGCGCGACGATGAGGATGAGTGTAACGGGAACCACGGACGTGACGATGCAGCAGGTGGCCACGCAAGGCGACCGCGTGTGCCGATCGGCGGCGCTGCGCGCGCAGCGCGATGTTCGCCGGCGCGAAGGATGCCCGAGCTCGCGCCGCGTTGTCCAGCGCAGACCGATCGCTGGCGCCTAAAATCGCTCATTGATCGACGAGCCCCCGTCTCCGCTGCGCTAGCCCTGTCATGACGCAGAAAACATATGAACCCTGCACCCCGCACGCGGTCGCCTTTCTGGGCCTGGGCGTGATGGGATTTCCAATGGCCGGCCATCTGGCGCGGGCCGGTCATCGCGTCACCGTTTACAACCGCACGCGCGCGAAGGCCGAGCGTTGGCTGGACGAATACGGCGGCGCGGCGGCGGCCACGCCGCGCGAGGCAGCGCGCAGCGCGCAGATCGTATTCAGCTGCGTCGGCAACGACGATGACCTGCGCAGCGTGATGCTCGGCGAGGACGGCGCGTTTTCGGCGCTGGCGGCCGGCGCCATCGTGGTTGACCACACCACCGCCTCCGCGCGCGTGGCGCGCGAGCTGGCGGCCGCGGCGGCCGCGCGCGGCATCGAGTTCCTCGATGCGCCGGTATCCGGCGGACAGTCCGGCGCCGTCAATGGCGTGCTCACCGTCATGTGCGGAGGCAGTGCGGCCGCTTTCGAGCGCGCGCGGCCGGTGATGATGGCCTATGCGCGCGCGGTCACGCGCATCGGTGACAGCGGCGCCGGCCAGCTCGCCAAGATGGTCAACCAAATCGCGATCGCCGGGCTGCTGCAGGGGCTGGCGGAGGCAATCCATTTCGGCGAGCGCGCCGGGCTTGATATGAAACTCGTGCTGTCGGTTATCAGCAAGGGTGCCGCCCAAAGCTGGCAGATGGACAACCGTGGCACCACGATGGTTGACGACGAATTCGATTTCGGCTTCGCGGTGGACTGGATGCGCAAGGACCTCGGCCTGTGCCTGGAGGAGGCGCGCCGCAATGGCGCCTCGTTGCCGGTGGCGGCGCTGGTCGACCAGTTTTACGCCGACGTGCAGGCGATGGGCGGCGGCCGCTGGGACACCTCGTCGCTGATCCGGCGGCTGCGCGCTGCAGCGCGCGGCAAACGTTAGGGCGCAGCGCCGCACGGCCGCAACCTGGGAGCGCGCGATGCACGCCACGCTGCCGCTGCTGAAGGCCACCGATTTCCCGCTGCTGCGCCGGCGCGCAGTCGAAACGCTTCAGGTCAACGTCGGCTATCTGTGCAATCAGCGCTGCCAGCACTGCCATGTCAACGCCGGACCGCACCGCACCGAGCAAATGGACCGCGCCACCGCCGAGCTGTTGCTGCAGGTGCTGCAGCGCAAGCGTATCGGCACGCTGGACATCACCGGCGGCGCACCGGAACTAAACCCGCATTTCCGCGACCTGGTTGCGGGCGCGCGGACACTTGGGGTGCGCGTGCTGGACCGCTGCAACCTGACGGTGTTGTTGCTGCCGGGACAGGAGGATCTTGCTGAGTTCCTGGCTGCGCATGAGGTCGAGATCATCGCCTCGCTGCCCTGCTATCTAGAGGAAAACGTCGACCGCCAGCGCGGCGCCGGCGTCTTTGCGCAAAGCATTGAGGCACTGCGCCGCCTCAACGCCTTGGGTTACGGCACGCGGCTGCCGCTGGCGCTGGTCTACAACCCGCAGGGCCCGGCGCTGCCGCCTGCGCAGCAGGCGCTGGAGCAGGATTACCGGCGCGTGCTTGGGGAGCGCTACGGCATCGTGTTCACGCGCCTGCTGGCGCTCGCCAACATGCCGATTGCGCGCTTCGGTTCCATGCTGATCAGCAAGGGCCAGTTCTTCGAGTATCTGGCGCGGCTGCGCGCGGCACACCGGGCAGAGAATGTGGAGCACGTGATGTGTCGCACGCTGGTGTCGGTGGACTGGCAGGGCTACCTGTACGACTGCGACTTCAACCAGATGTTGCAGTTGCCGTTGCACCGCGACGACGCGAGCGCGCCGCTGCATCTACGCGACTGGCTGGAGGCGGATCTGGCCGGCAACCCGATCGTCGTGGCCGAGCACTGCTACGGCTGCACCGCCGGGCAGGGATCCAGCTGCGGCGGGGCGCTGACGTGAGCGGCCCCGGCCGCGTCTGCCCGCCGCACTATGCCTATGCGCCGCAGGTCTTCGCGCGCGCGGCAGAGGTCCAGGCGAATTGCCTTTATGTGATCGGCGGGCTGTACGGCAATCCGTTCGCATTGGATGCGATTGAGGCGCTTGCCGCCCGCGAGCGCACGCCGCCGCAGCTCGTCTTCAACGGCGATTTCCATTGGTTCGATGCTGACGCGGCCCTGTTCGCGCAGATCCAGCGGCGCGTGCTGGCGCACCGCGCGCTGCGCGGCAACGTCGAGACCGAGCTGGCCGGCGAGGCAAATGAGGCCGGCTGCGGCTGCGCTTATCCGGACGCGGTGCCGGACGAGGAAGTCGCGCGCAGCAACGAGATCCTGACCCGGCTGCGCGAGGTGGCGCGCCGCGTGCCGCACGCGCGCGCGCAGCTTGCCGCCCTGCCGATGCACCTGGTGGCGCAGGTTGGGCCGCTGCGTATCGCGATCGTGCATGGCGATGCTTGGTCGCTGGCGGGCTGGCGCTTTGCGCACGACCGCCTGCATGACCGCACCTACGACGGCATGGTGCACGCGGCCTTCGCGCGCTCCGCCGTGGACGGTTTTGCCTGCAGCCACACCTGCCTGCCGGCGCTGCGCGTCTACGAACGCGGCTTCGTGATCAACAATGGCGCCGCCGGCATGGCCAACTTCGCCGGCACCTCCTACGGCGTCATCAGCCGCTTGGCCACCGCCGCCCTGCCGCCGGCGCTGGCAGCGCGGCGCCTCTACGGGCTGCACGAGCGCGGCGTGTGGATCGACGCGCTGCGCGTGGACTTCGACCACGCGGCCTGGCTGGCGCAATTCGACCGCCTGTGGCCGCCGCAGTCGCCGGCAGCGCGCTCGTACCGCAGCCGCATCGCGCACGGACCTGTGTTTACGCAAGACGCCGCGCTTGGCCGCGCGCAGCTCCCCTGCGGCACGTCCGCGCCGGCGGCGTGTTGAGTCGCGCCAGGCGCCCAGCGCCGCCGCGCCGATGACCGCAAAGCGCCTTCTGCTGCTGCTGATCGTCGCCGCGACGGTCGCTGCGTTCTTCACCCTCGACCTGGGCCGGTACCTGTCGCCGGAATCGTTCCGCGCGCATCGCGCAGCGATCGACGCCTTCCACGCAGCGCACCCGGTGCTGACGGTGGCCGCGTACGCGGCGCTGTATGTGGCGGTCGCCGCCCTGTCGCTGCCGGTCGCCACCGCGCTGACCTTGATCGGCGGCGCGCTGTTCGGCCCGCTGCTCGGCACGGTGGTCGTCTCGTTCGCCGCCAGCGTCGGTGCGCTGCTCGCCTTTCTGCTGTCGCGTTTCCTGCTGCGCGACTGGGTGCGGCGGCGCTTCGGCGACAAACTGGCGCCGATCGACGCCGGCATCCGCCGCGAGGGCGCGTTTTACCTGTTCGCGCTGCGCCTGGTGCCGGCGTTTCCGTTTTTCCTCGTCAACCTGGCCATGGGACTGACGGCCATGCGCGCGCCCACCTTCTACTGGGTGAGCCAGCTCGGCATGCTGCCGGCCACCGCGCTGTACGTGTATGCCGGCGCGCAACTGGGCCGCTTCGAACTGACGCCAGCGCTGTTCGTGGCGCTCGCGCTGCTCGGGGTCTTTCCGCTCGCGGCCCGAAAGTCGCTCGCGTGGCTGCGCGCCCGCCGCGTCTATGCGCGCTGGCGGCCGCTGAAGCCGCGCCGCTTCGACTACGACCTGGTGGTGATCGGCGCCGGTGCCGCCGGGCTGGTCAGCGCCTATCTGGCCGCCGCGCTGCGCGCGCGCGTGGCGCTGGTGGAACGCCACCGCATGGGCGGCGACTGCCTTTATACCGGCTGCGTGCCGAGCAAGACGCTGCTGGCCAGCGCCCGACTCGCCGCCCGCATCGCGCGGGCGTCAGAGTACGGGCTGCGCGTGCCGCGTGCCCAGGTGGATTTCGCCGCCGTCATGCAGCGTGTCGCCGACGTCATCGCTGCCATCGAGCCGCACGATTCGGCGGCGCGGTATACCGCGCTCGGCGTCGAATGCATCGCCGGTGCCGCGCGTCTGACCTCGCCATGGACCGTGCAGGTGCAGACCGCCGACGGGCCGCGCACACTGGCGGCGCGCGCGATCGTGATCGCCACTGGCGCGCGGCCTGTTGTGCCACCCATCCCGGGGCTGCAGCAGGTGCAGCACTTCACCTCGGAGACGATCTGGACGCTGCGCGAGCCACCGGCGCGGCTGCTCATCTTAGGCGGCGGCCCGATCGGCTGCGAGCTGGCGCAGGCGTTCGCGCGCCTCGGCAGCGCGGTGACCTTGGTCGAGCAGCAGCCTCGCCTGCTGCCGCGCGAGGACGAGGACGCCGCCGCCCTGCTTGCGCGGCGCCTGGCGGCCGATGGCGTGCGCGTGCTGACCGCGCACCGGGCGGTGCGCTTCGAGCGCAGCGGCGACGCGCAGACGCTGCTCGCGGAGGGCGCCGGCGGGCCGCTACGCATCGACTTCGACGCGGTGCTGCTTGCGCTTGGCCGACGCGCCGACCTCGATGGCCTCGGCCTGACGGCGCTTGACCTGGAGACGACAGCCGATGGCACGCTTGCCACCGACGGCTGGCTGCGCACCCGCTATCCGAACATCACCGCCTGTGGCGACGTCATCGGCCCGTACCAGTTCACGCACCTGGCCGCGCATCAGGCTTGGTATGCGACCTTCAATGCGCTGTTCGGCCGGCTGCGCAAGCTGCGCTACGACGACCGCGTGCTGCCGTGGGCCGTCTTCACCGATCCGGAGATCGCGCGCGT
>JANWUU010000043.1 GCA_025057735.1 Burkholderiaceae bacterium | reverse complement strand
CCAGCGCCGCTTCACGCGTACCCACGTCTGCAGGTGCACGGGCCTGCCGAGCAACGCCTCGATGTCGGCGCGCGCCAGACGCCCGATCTCGCGCAGCTTGGCGCCGCCGGCGCCGATCACGATCGGTTTGTGCGACTCGCGCTCCACCAGGATGGTGGCGACGAGCCGGACGCGGCCTTTGCCCTCCTCCCAGCGCTCGATGACGACCGCGATGCCATACGGCAGTTCGTCGCCGAGCAGCCGGAAGGCCTTCTCGCGGATGATTTCCGCCGCCAGGAACCGCACGCTGCGATCGGTCACCGCATCGGCGTCGAACAGCGGCTGCCCCGGCGGCAGCAGGCGGGCGATCTCGTCCAGCAGCTCGTCGAGCTGGCGCCGCTTCTCGGCGCTCACCGGCACGAGCGCCGCAAAGGGATGCCGGCGCGCGCAGTCGGCGAGTACCGGCAGCACGAGGTCGTAGCGCGGCAGCAGATCGGTCTTGTTCAGCGCCAGCACGACGTTGGCGCGCTCGCGCGGCAACAAGGCGAGGACCTCGTCGTCGGCGGACTGCCAGCCGCGTGCATCGATCACCATCACCACCGCGTCGACGTCGGCCAGCGCCGCCCGCACCGTCTCGTTCATGCGCCGCTGCAGCAGCGTGCGGGTGCGCTGCTGCAGCCCCGGCGTATCGACAAAGATGAACTGCGTCACGGCCGGCGCCGTCCCGCGCGTCAGCACACCCAGCACGCGCGTGCGCGTGGTCTGCGGCCGCCGCGCCGTGATCGAAACGTGTTCACCCACCAGGGCGTTGAGCAGCGTCGACTTGCCGACGTTGGGGCGGCCGACGATGGCGACGAACCCCACCCGCGACGTCCCTGCCCCGCTCATCGCATCAGGCATTGGCGGGCGGCTCGGCCGGCGCACCGGCCGGGCCGGGCGCGGCGGCCTCGCCGGCGGCCGGCACGGCCGCGGCAGTCTCCTCGCTGGCGCGCCGTTTGGCGCGCCGCAAGGCCTGCCACGCCGACTGCGCGCTCTCCAGCGCCAGCTTGGCGGCCGCTTGCTCGGCGGCGCGCCGGCTGCGACCGGTACCGCGCACGCTGATCTCCAGCTTCGGGATCGCGCACTCGACCTCGAATTCCTGGTTGTGCGCGGCCCCGCGCGTCTCCACGACCGTGTACACCGGCAGCGGCAGCCGCTTGCCCTGCAGGTACTCCTGCAACAGCGTCTTGCTGTCCTTGCCGAGCGTCTTTGGATCCACGGCCTTGAGAATCGGTTCGAATAGACGCCCGATCAGGTCGCGGGCCGCCTCGAAGCCGCCGTCGACGAACACGGCGCCGATGGTCGCCTCCATCGTGTCGGCCAGGATGGAGGGCCGGCGGAAGCCGCCGCTTTTCATCTCGCCTTCGCCCAGCCGCAGGAAGTCGGCCAGGCCGAGCTGCTGCGCCACTTCCGCCAGCGCCTGCTGCTTGACGAGATTGGCGCGCAGTCGAGACAGGTCGCCTTCGTTCAGCCGCGCATATTTCTGGAACAGTAGCTGGGCGATCGCACAGTTCAGGACCGCGTCGCCGAGAAATTCCAGCCGTTCGTTGTGGACCGCCCCGTGACTGCGATGGGTGACCGCCTGTTCCAGCAGGGTGCGCTGCGCGAAACGGTAGCCCAAGCGCTCTTCAAGCGCCGCCAGATCCATCGCGCCCGCCTCTGCCGCCGGCCGTCACGGGACCGCCCGCGTGGTGCGGTCGCGTGTCGTGCCCGAGAAATCGATCACCAGACGCACGTTGTCCAGCAGCTGGATGTTGTACTGATAGGCGTAGGAGATGACGATGCGGTCGCCCTCTTTGGTGATGTCCAGGTCGCGCGAGCTGATCGACTTGATGTCCTCGATCGTGGCGTAGCGGTCGAAGGCGGCGCGGATCTCGGCCACCGTCTTGCCCTCGTGCTTGATCTTCTGGACCGCGCGCTCGATCGCGATGTACTCGACGATCGCCGGTACCAGTTTGGCGCCCAGCAACAGCAGCACGACGACGATCAGACCGACGAACAGCAGCGCGACCAGGCTCAGACCGGACTGGCGCGCACGCGGGCGGCTCGTGTTCATCCCCATCTCCGTGGTTTAGGCCGCGGCGTCAGTGGAAGCTGCCGATGCGGCCGATATTGCCAAAATTCATCCAGATGAAAAAGGCACGGCCGACGATGTTGCCCTCCGGCACGAAGCCCCAGAAGCGGCTGTCCTCGCTGTTGTCGCGATTGTCGCCCATCACGAAATAATGGCCGGCCGGCACGACGCAGGAGACCCCCTCGGGTCCGTAATTGCACGCCTGCGGATGCGTGTGCTGGTAAGCGGGTACCACCGGCACCCCGGGCCCGTCGCTCAGGATGATGCGGTGCTCGACGGCCCCGAGTTTCTCCACGAACTGGTCGTAGTACTGCACGCGGCCGTCGTCGTAGTAGCGCTCGACGCGACGCAGCGGCACGGGCTCGCCGTTGATGACGAGCCGGCGGTTGACGTACTCGACGCGGTCCCCCGGCAGACCCACAACCCGCTTGATGTAGTCCTGCGACGGGTTGTGCGGGAACCGGAACACCATCACGTCACCGCGCTGCGGACTGCCGAGGTCGAGGATCTTGGTGTGGATAACCGGCAGGCGTACGCCGTACTGGTATTTGTTCACCAGGATTAGGTCCCCGATCTGCAGCGTCGGGATCATCGAGCCCGACGGGATGCGAAACGGCTCGAAGAAAAACGAGCGCAGCACGAACACCACCAGGATGACCGGAAAGAAGCTGGCCGTGTACTCCAGGTACCACGGCCGGCGCGTCAGCCGGTCCTGCAGGCGGCCGCGCTCGGCAGCCACCGTCGCGTCGCTCGCGCGCGCCGCATGGCGCGCATCGAAGTCCGCCAGCGCGGCGGCGGCCGCCGCCAGCCGCTGCTTTTTCAGCCACAGCACGTCCAGCACCCACATCACGCCGCTGACGACGAGCAGGATGAACAGGATCAACGCGAAGTTCACTTGTCCTCCACCTGCAGGATGGCGAGGAACGCCTCCTGCGGAATCTCCACCGTGCCGACCTGCTTCATGCGCTTCTTGCCGGCCTTCTGTTTCTCGAGCAGCTTTTTCTTGCGCGTGACGTCGCCGCCGTAGCACTTGGCGAGCACGTTCTTGCGCAGGGCCTTGATGTTCTCGCGCGCGATGATGGTGGAGCCGATCGCCGCCTGGATGGCGACGTCGTACATCTGGCGCGGAATCAGTTCGCGCATCTTGGCCGCGATCTCGCGCCCGCGCGCCTGCGCCTGGCTGCGGTGCACGATCACCGACAGCGCATCGACACGGTCGCCATTGATCAACATGTCGACCTTCACCACGTCGGCCGCGCGGTACTCCTTGAATTCGTAATCCATCGAGGCGTAGCCGCGCGAGATCGACTTCAGGCGATCGAAGAAATCGAGCACGATCTCCGCCAGCGGCAGCTCGTAGGTCAGATGCACCTGGCGGCCGTGGTAGGCCATGTTGACTTGCACGCCGCGCTTGCTGGTGCACAGCGTCATCACGCTGCCCACGTATTCCTGCGGCACGAAGATCGTGACCGTCACGATCGGCTCGCGGATCTCGGCAATGCGCGCCGGATCGGGCAGCTTGGAAGGATTTTCTACCTGCAGCACCGAGCCGTCGCGCAGCACCACCTCGTAGACGACCGACGGCGCGGTGGTGATCAGGTCCATGCCATATTCGCGCTCCAGCCGCTCCTGCACGATGTCCATGTGCAGCAGTCCGAGGAAGCCGCAGCGGAAGCCGAAACCGAGCGCCTGCGACACCTCCGGCTCGAAATGCAGCGCGGCGTCGTTCAGTTGCAGCTTGGTGAGCGCGTCGCGCAGCGCTTCGTACTGGTTGGACTCGACCGGATAGAGGCCCGCGAACACCTGCGGCTTCACTTCCTTGAAGCCCGGCAGGGGCGCCGCTGCCGGCCGCCGCTCGTGCGTGACGGTGTCGCCGACGCGCGCGTCGCGCAGTTCCTTGATCCCGGCCACGACGAAACCCACCTCGCCGGCGCTCAGCAGTTCGCGCGCGCGCGATTTGGGCGTGAACACGCCCACCTGCTCGACCAGATGGGTGGCACCGGTAGCCATCAGCAGGATCTTGTCCTTGGGCCGGATCGTGCCGTTGACCACCCGCACCAGCATCACCACGCCGACATAGTTGTCGAACCAGGAGTCGATGATCAGCGCCTGCAGCGGTGCCTGCGGATCGCCTTTCGGTGGCGGCACGCGCGCGATCACCGCCTCCAGGATCTCCTCCACGCCCATGCCGGTCTTGGCGCTGGCCAAGATGGCATCGTGCGCGTCGATGCCGATCACGTCCTCGATCTCGGCGATCGCCTGCTCCGGGTTGGCCTGCGGCAGGTCCATTTTGTTGAGGACCGGGATCACCTCCACGCCCAGCTCGATCGCCGTGTAGCAGTTGGCGACCGTCTGCGCCTCCACGCCCTGCGAGGCGTCCACCACCAGCAGCGCGCCCTCGCAGGCCGACAGCGAGCGGCTGACCTCGTAGCTGAAGTCGACGTGCCCGGGCGTGTCGATCAGGTTCAGCTCGTAGGTCTTGCCGTCGCGCGCCTTGTACTCGAGCACCGCCGTCTGCGCCTTGATCGTGATGCCGCGCTCGCGCTCCAGTTCCATCGAATCGAGCACCTGCTCCGCCATCTCGCGCGCCGAAAGGCCGCCGCAGCGCTCGATCAGGCGGTCGGCAAGGGTGGATTTGCCGTGATCGATGTGGGCAATGATGGAAAAGTTGCGGATCTGCTGCATCGACGTTGGCGGCCACGCCGCTCGACCGGCCGGCCGTCCAAAGCGCCCGCAGGGCGCCTGCGCGGCGCGGACCGCGCGGGCGGCGTCCCGCGCCGCCCACGCCCCGGAAAAGGCGGCGGATTCTAGCGCGCGCCCTCCGGCGGGCGCGCCGCCCTAGCGGTCGCCCGGCCGGATGACGAGGAAGGTCGACTGGTCGCCGCGCCGTACCA
>JANWUU010000029.1 GCA_025057735.1 Burkholderiaceae bacterium | reverse complement strand
CCAGCGCCGGATGGGCCTGGATCGAGACCCGCGGCGAGGCCGGAACGTGCGCGCGGATCACGGCCTCACGCGCGTCGGCAGGATCGCGCTGGAACGATGCGCCGCCGTCCATGGCGTCGGCGAAAACAATCCACCCGCTGGTCCAGTCGCCACTGGCCGCTGCGCAGGTGGCGTCGGCAGCGGTCGGCTGCGCGCTGCGACAGACGATCACGCGGCCGCGACGCGTCAGCGCCTCGCTGCGGGCGAGCGCCAGGTCGGTGATCAGCTCATTGACTTCGGCGGCGACGCGGTTGCGTTCGATGAAGGCCGAAAAACCCGGCACGCCGACGGCGAGCAGGATCGCCGCGATCGCGATCACCACCAACGCTTCGATCAGCGTGAACCCCCGCCCCGTCGGCACGACCGCCCCACTCCAGGCTGGCTTGCGACATCCTTATTATGTGCGTCGTCCGCCCGCGGGGGCGGCCTTTCGGAATCGCTGGCTCCGCGCGGCCGACGAGCGGACGTTCCTCACCCGATCGCGCTTCCCCGGCGGATCGGGTAGGCGTTCCACCCATCACAGGCGCCGTCGGAAGAAAAAGGGAAATTCGCCGCGCCGGCGTCGAATACTCCGCAGCCCGGTTGCGCTTCCGCGCCGGAACATGGCGTCGGGTTTCGTCACGGGTCGGGGGAGCGCATGCCGGCGTCATTTCGTGCCAAAGCGGCGGGTTTCTCGGTGATCGAATCGATGCTGGCGTTGGCGATCGCCGGCACCCTCGTGGCGTCGGCCGTGCCCCGGTTCAGCCACGCCCTGGACGAACACCGCTTGACCGCGGCCACGAATGAACTCGTGCTGGCGCTGCACCTTGCACGCAGCGAAGCGGTCATCCGCAAGACGGGCGTCGTGATCGCCCCGTCCGCGCCGGGCGATTGGACGCGCGGCTGGCGTGTCTTTGTCGACGAGAACCGCGACGGTCGGCTGGACGCCGGCGAGCCGGTGCTGCGGGAGTTCGCGCCGACGCCGCAGCGCCTGTCGATGCAGCCCCACTTCGGCGTCTACGACGGACGTGCGCTCGCTTTCGATCACGCCGGCCTGCCGCGCCGTCCTGGATCGAACGGTCTGCTGCTCGGGCGTATGGTGCTGCGTCTCGGCCATGGCGTCCGATCGGTTTGTTTCTCGGCCGCCGGTGTGCGGACCGTGCGCGCTGCCGAATGCGCCTGAACGGGCACGAGGAGCGCGACGTGGCGCGCCTGACAGGAGTCGAACCTGCGACCTACGGCTTCGGAGGCCGTCACTCTATCCACTGAGCTACAGGCGCGCGACGGGGCGAAGGATACTCCGCCGTCCGTCTGCACGGACGCGGTCGGGCCGGCCGCATCGCTGCACCTATAATCCGCGGCCTTCGTCGGCCCTCGTCTCTTGCCCGCCCATGTCCGAAGCGCATACCCCGATCAAGACGCCGCGCCAGCTGATCACGGTCGTCGTGCTGGCCTTTGTCGTCCCGGTGGTGATCATCGCCCTGCTCGTCAAATACGTCGCGGGTTCGCCCCTGCAGTCTCCCGGCAGCGCGGCGATGACGCCCGAGGCGATTGCCGAGCGGCTGCGACCGATCGGAACGGTCGCCCTGGCCGAAGGCGGTGGAAGTCGCGCGCTGCAGGCGGGGGATGCGGTGTACAAGCTGGCCTGCGGCGCCTGCCATGACAGCGGTGCGGCCGGTGCGCCGAAAACCGGCGACACGGCGGCGTGGGCGCCGCGTCTGAAGCAGGGCTACGACACGCTGGTCAAGCATGCCGTCGAGGGCTTCAAGGGCATGCCGGCCAAGGGCGGCAACGCGGACCTCGATCCCCTGGAAGTCGCGCGCGCCGTCGTCTACATGGCCAACCGTTCGGGCGCCTCCTTCAAGGAGCCCGAGGCGCCGGCGGCCAAGAAATGACGCCCATCAGGGGTTGAGCTGCTGATAGACGAGGCGGGCCAGGGCCGCCAGCTCCGACTTGTCGACCTCGCCCGCCAGCGCGTAGCCGAACGGCCCGTCGATCCAGTAGAACACCGCAGTCGTCCCCTCTTGCGCGAAACGGAACGCCGTCTGCGCGTTGGCCAGCTCGCGCCGCACGAGCAGCGACAGGCGCCTGCCCTGCTCGTTCTCGTACAGCAGCATGGCCACCGGTGGCGCCGTCGGCTCGCCAGCGGCCGGCAGAAGCCGGCCGCCGAGCAGTTGGTAGCCGGCAGCGGTCAGCGCCGGCGCCTGCAGCGGCGCCTGCAGCCGCTTGGACAGCCAAGCGACCAGGTGTTGTTGCTCCTTTGCCGAGACCTCGACCGGATGACGGACCTCGGGAACGTAGGCGGCGTGCGCGAGCGCCGCCTGGCGCGCGATGGAGGTCGGGGCGACGGCCGCTGCCGTCTCCTCGCGGCCGCGTAGCAGGTAGCCAAGCGCCACGCCGACCAGCAGCGTGGCAGCGAACGCGAGGAGGCGGCGCCAGGGTCCGCGGCTGGCGACGCTCGCCACCGGCACGCGGACCCGCAGCGCGTGCGCTTCTTCCAGCACGGGGTCGTACAGCGCATGCAGCAGTTCGTTCTGCCGCATCCACGCCGCGACCCGTGCCGCCGCCTCCGGATGCTGCGCCAGGTGTGCCTCTACGGCGCCGCGCTCGTCGCTCGACAGCGCGCCGTCCACGTAGGCGTGCAGCAGATCGTCGTGCAGGCGTTTGCGTTCCATCACTTCACCCGCCGCAGTGCGCCGCGCCCGGCCGCCGCTTCGTCCAGGATCTGCCGCAGGCGGTCGCGCGCCCGCGACAGCCGCGACATCACGGTGCCGATCGGGACATCCAGCACCCGGGCCGCCTCCGCGTAGGTCAGTTGTTCCAGGCCGATCAGCAGCACCACTTCGCGCTGCTCGGGCGGCAACTGCGCCAAGGCGCGCTGCATGTCGCGCAGGGCGGCGCGCGTCTCGGTGCTGTGCTCGCCGGCCGCCGGCTCGGGCGCGCCTTCCTGCCAGGCCGCATCCACGGAGACGGTCGCCCGTTTGCGCTTGGTCCCGTTGACGAAAACGTTGTGCATGACCGCAAACAGCCAGGCGCGCAGATCGGAATCGGAGCGCCAGAGCGCGCGCTTGGTCCAGGCGCGTTCCAGCGTGTCCTGCGTCAGGTCGTCGGCCGCTTCGCGCGAGCCGGTCAGGGCGCGCGCATACCGGCGCAACCTCGGTATCTGCGCCTGCAACTGTTCGATGGTGAATCCGCCGCTCACCGCTGCGCTCGGCCGTCCCTGGTCTGCCCGCGGGGCGAACAGCGCCCGCGGCGGCATTATTCCGTGCCGTCAGATGCGCAGCGGATCGACCTCGAGCTGCCAGCGAACGCCACGGGCCGGCACCGACCCCAGCGCGGCGCGCCAGCGGCTCAGCCATTCCTGCAAGGCGCCGCGGCGCGGGCTTTCGGCCAGCAGCTGGGCGCGGTGCACGCCCGCCAGTTTCGCCAGTGGCATCGGCACCGGATCGTAGATCGCGATCTGCTCGCTGCCCGGCAGGCGGCGCCCGATCGCGCGCGCCCCGTCCAGGAAGTCGAGCGCACGGTCGAGCGAGCTTGCCTGCGCGGTCAACAGCGCCTGGGCGACGA
>JANWUU010000150.1 GCA_025057735.1 Burkholderiaceae bacterium | reverse complement strand
CACGACTCGCACGGCGTTGCGCTGCTGCCGATGTACCTGGACGACCTGCGGGCAGGCCACGCGGTGGCGGGCGCCGCGGTGCGCATCGAGCGCGATCTCGATGCGCTGCTGGTGCTGGACGGTGCGCGCGGGTTTGGTCAGATCGTCGGCCGTCAGGCCATGCAGCTCGCCATCGAGCGCGCGCGGCGTTTCGGTTGCGCCGTCGTCGGCCTGCACGATGCCCACCATCTGGCGCGCATCGGCGAGTGGGCCGAGCAGTGCGCGGCGGCCGGCCTGGTCTCGGTGCATTTCGTCAACGTGCTGGCGGCGCCGGTGGTCGCGCCCTGGCGCGGCCGCGACGCGCGGCTGGTCACCGACCCATTTTGCGTCGGCGTGCCGCGCGAGCCGCATCCGCTGGTGCTCGACTACGCCACCAGCGCGATCGCGGTGGGCAAGGCGCGGGTCGCGCACGCCCGGGGCGAGCCGGTGCCGGAAGGCACCCTGATCGATGCGCAGGGGCGGCCGACCACCGATCCGGCGGCGCTGCTTTCCGATCCGCCCGGTGCGCTGCTGCCGTTTGCCCAGCACAAGGGCTTCGCGCTGGCGGTGATGTGCGAAGTCCTCGGCGGCGCGCTCTCGGGCGGCCGCGTCCAGGATGGCCGCCATGACGGCGGCGTGTTCAACAACATGCTGTCGATCGTCATCGACGGCGCGCGGCTGCGCCCCGCCTCCGCGCTGGCGGCGCAGATTGCGGCCCTTGAGCGCTGGCTGAAGGCTTCGCCGCCGGCCGATCTGGCGGCGCCGGTGCTGCTGCCGGGGGAGCCGGAGCGGCTGGCCGAGCGCGCGCGCTTGCGTGACGGCATCCCGTTGCCGCGTGCGACCGCCGAGGCCTTGCGGGCGGCCGCGCGCGCGGTCGGCATCGACGATCACCCTTTCGCCACGCTGCGATGAACGAACCCCGCTACGCACCGGAAGCGCTGCGGCACTACGCGAGCGCGCTCTTCGCGCGTGCCGGTGTGCCGCCGGAGCGCGCCGACTGCATGGCGCAGTTGCTGCTCGAGGCCGATCTGCTCGGTCACACCACGCACGGGCTGGCGCTCGCCGCCGGTTATCTGAAGGAACTGGCCAACGGCACCATGGCCGCGCAAGGCGAGCCGCGCGTGCTCAACGACTTCGAGGCGAGCGCCGTGTGGGACGGGGCGCGCCTGCCGGGACTGTGGCTGACGCGGGAGGCGGTGCGCGCCGCCGCCGACAAGGCGCGCCGCTACGGAGTGGGCTCGATCGCGATCCGCAACAGCCATCACATCGGCTGCCTGGCCGTCTTCCTGGAAGCGCCGGCGCGCGAGGGGCTGTTCGTGATCGTCGCGTCCTCCGATCCGGCCGTGCGGTTGGTCGCGCCGCACGGTGGGCGCGCCGCGCTGATGACGCCCAACCCGATCGCCGCCGGCATTCCGACCGAGCGCGATCCCGTGCTGATCGACATCAGCGCCTCGATTACCACCTTCGGCATGGCGCTGCGGCTGCGCGATGCCGGCCAGCGTTTCGGCGCCCCCTGGCTGCTCGATGCCGACGGACAGCCGACCGACGATCCGGCCGTGCTCACGCGCGAGCCGCGCGGCGCGCTGCTGCCGGTGGGCGGCCTCGACCACGGCCACAAAGGCTATGCGCTCGCGCTGCTGATCGAGGCGCTCACGCAGGCGCTGGCCGGTTTCGGCCGCGCCGATGCGCCGTCTGGGTGGGGCGCGTCCGTGTGGGTGCAGGTCTTCGATCCGCAGCGCTTCGCCGGTCGCGCGGCGTTCGCGCGCCAGATGCAGTGGCTGGTGGACGCCTGCCGCGCGACGCCGCCGCGGCCCGGCGTGGACGCGGTGCGCGTGCCGGGCGAGGCGGCATTGGCGCGCAAGCGCCGCGCGCTCGCCGACGGGGTGGCGCTGCACCCGACCATCCTGCCGGCGCTCGCCCCGTGGGCGCAGCGCTACGGCGTGGACGTGCCGCAGCCGCTCTGACGCGATCCGATGAGCCAGACCGTCCGCACCCGCATCGCGCCCAGCCCCACCGGGATGCTGCACCTGGGCACAGCGCGCACGGCGCTCTTCTGCTGGGCGTTCGCGCGCCATCACGGCGGCCAGTTCATCCTGCGCATCGAAGACACCGACCGCGAGCGCTCCACCGAGGAAGCGGTGCGCGTGATCATCGAGGCCCTGCGTTGGCTCCAGCTCGACTACGACGAAGGGCCGATCCGTCAGACCGAGCGCCTGCCGCGTTACCGCGAAGTGATCGAGCGCATGCTCGCCGACGGCACCGCCTACCGCTGCTACGCCACCCCGCAGGAGCTGGAGGCGATGCGGCAGGCGCAGATGGCGCGCGGCGAGAAGCCGCGCTACGACGGCCGCTGGCGGCCGGAGAACGCGCGCGGCCGCACGCCGCCGCCGGGGGTGGCGCCGGTGATCCGCTTCCGCAATCCCGATGCCGGCGAGGTCGCCTGGAACGATCTGGTCAAGGGACCGATCGCGTTTTCCAACGTCGAGCTGGACGATCTGGTGATCGCCCGCGCCGACGGAGTGCCGACGTACAACTTCGCGGTCGTGGTCGACGACATCGACATGCGCATCACGCACGTGCTGCGCGGCGACGATCACGTCAACAACACGCCGCGGCAGATCAACATCTATCGTGCGCTCGGCGCCACGCCGCCCGCTTTCGGTCACCTGCCGATGATCCTCGGCCCGGATGGCCAGAAGCTGTCCAAGCGCCACGGCGCGGTCAGCGTGCTGCAGTACGAGGAGGACGGCTTCCTGCCGGAAGCGTTGGTCAACTACCTGGCGCGGCTCGGCTGGAGCCATGGCGATGCCGAGAAATTCACGCGCGCGCAGTTCGTGCAGTGGTTCGATCTCGCCCATGTCAGCCGCGCGCCGGCGCAGTTCAATCCGGACAAGCTGCTGTGGCTGAACGGCGAATACCTCAAGGAGGCCGACGATGCGCGCCTGGCGGCACTGGTGGCGCCGCGTATCGAGGCGCGCGGCGGCCACATCGAAGGCGCCCCGCTGCCGGCCGTCATGGCGCTGCTGAAGCCGCGTGCGCGCACGCTCAACGAGCTGGCCGACGAGGCCATGCTGTTCTACGGCCCGCACGCGCCCGACCCGGCGCTGCTCGGCCAGCACCTGCGCGGAGCGGCGGTCGAGGCCATGCGCGCCTTCGCGGCGCGGGCGGCGGCGATCGCGTGGGAGCGCGGCGCGAT
>JANWUU010000387.1 GCA_025057735.1 Burkholderiaceae bacterium | reverse complement strand
GATTTCCGCGCGCTCGAGCATGCCGCGCTGCCGCCGTTGCTGCGCCCGCGCGTCGGCCGCTACGGCCTCACCGATTACGAGAAAGCCTTCTGCGCCGTTCAGAAGCGCGGCGAAGACATCTTCGCGCTGCGCGGCATCGACCGCGCGCAGGGCTGCCTCGTCATCGTGCGGCCTGACCAGTACGTCGGCCACGTGCTGCCACTGACGGCGCGCGCACAGCTGACGGCCTATTTCGCCGGCATCCTGCGCGCGCGGCGTTAACCGCGCGCCGCAGCGCTAAGCTGGCGAAAGCGTCATCAGCGCCGCATTGCCGCCGGCAGCGGCGGTGTTGACGCTGACCGTGCGTTCCACCGTCAGCCCGATCAGCGCGTAACCGTCGGCGCCGCGCGCCACCACCCGCACCCGCCTGCCTTCGCGCTGCGCAAGCGCGCGGCGCAGCGCAGCCGCGTGGGCAGCATCCTCCGCCAGCGCCACATCCGGTGCAACATCGTCATCGACGATCGCCGCCCGCACCGCCGCCGGCAGCTGCGCCGGCAGCAGCTCGCGCTGCGCCGCAGCCAGCGCGACGCGGTTGCCGGTTGCGAGCGCTGCCGCCATCTGCTCCAGCAGCGCCGGCGCGGAGCGCGCGCAACAGAGGGCAACACCGCGGGCATGCAGGGTCAGCCGGTTGCTTTCGCCGGTCGGCCCGGGCAGATCGAAGCGAAAGCCAAGCGGCGTGTTTGCGCCGTAGGCTTCGCAGGTGGCCGCCAGCGCGTTCCACCCCTGGGCCCGCGCCCAGTCGCGCAACGCCGCCAGCGCCGGCAGCGGCGGCGGCGTCACCGGCGTTGCCCCAAGCGCCAACAGATCGATCGCGGGCATCCGCCGCAGGCGCGGCAGCAGAAGCGGGCCGCCCGCCTTCGGACCGGTGCCCGATAAGCCCTCCCCGCCGAACGGCTGCACGCCGACCATCGCGCCGATCATGTTGCGGTTGACATAGATGTTGCCCACCCGGGCGCCCGCCACGATGGCGTCGATCGTCTCCTGGATGCGCGAATGAATGCCCAGCGTCAGGCCGTAGCCAAGTGCGTTGATCTGCTGCACCAGCGCCTGCAGCTGCTCGCGCCGGTAGCGCAGCACATGCAGCACCGGTCCGAACACCTCGCGCGACAGCACCGCAAGCGAAGGAATCTCAATGATCGCCGGCGCGACGAACGTGCCGTTGGCAGGCGTTGTGCCGAACCGCCGTACCGGATAGGCCGTGGCCATGCGCGCGATGTAGCTTTCGAGCGCCCGCCGCGCCGGCTCGTCGATCACGGGCCCCAGATCGGTGGCCAGCTCAGCTGGATCGCCCAGCCGCAGCTCGGCGGCCGCCCCGTACAGCATCGGCAGCACGCGCTCGGCGATTTCCTCCTGCAAGCACAGCACGCGCAGCGCCGAGCAGCGCTGGCCGGCGCTGTCAAAGGCCGACTGCAGCGCGTCGGTGACGACCTGCTCCGGCAGCGCGCTCGAATCGACGATCATCGCGTTGATGCCGCCGGTTTCGGCCACCAGCGGGATCTCCTCCTCGCCAGCACGGGCGGCAAGCGTCCGATCGATCTGCGTGGCCACCTCGGTGGAGCCGGTAAACAGCACGCCGCGCACGCGCGTGTCGGCCACCAGCCGAGCACCGACAGAACCGTTGCCGGGCAGCAACTGCAGCACGCCGCGCGGAATGCCGGCTGCGTGCAGCAGGTGCGTCGCAGCCGCTGCAACGAGCGGCGTCTGCTCGGCCGGCTTGGCCAGCACCGCGTTGCCGGCGGCAAGCGCCGCCGCCACCTGGCCGACGAAAATCGCCAGCGGGAAATTCCACGGCGAAATGGCTGCCACCACGCCAAGCGGCGAGCCGGCCTCGCCGAGGCGGCGCGCCTGCGCGGCGTAGTAGCGCAGGAAATCGGCCGCCTCGCGCACCTCGGCCAGGGCGTTGCCGATCGTCTTGCCCGCCTCCGCGATCGCCAGCCACATCAGCCGCTCGCGGTTTTCCTCCAGCAGGTCGGCGGCGCGGTCCAAGCGCTGCGCGCGCGCATCGGCCGGCAGCGCCGCCCAGGCAGCGGCCGAAGCGTCGGCCGCGGCAAGCGCCGCCTCAATCTGCGCCTCGGTCGCTTCATGCACCATGCCAACGACCTGCTCGCAGCGCGCCGGGTTGTGCACCGGCCGCGGCGGCCCGTCAGCGACGGGCTGCGCGAGCAGCGGCGCGGCGTGCCAGCGCTGCGCCGCGGCCTGGGCAAAGGCGCGCTGCAGCTGCGCGAGGGTCGGCTCGTCGTTCAGGTCCAGCCCCTGCGAGTTACGGCGCAGCGGCAGATACAGGTCGGCCGGCCGCGGCACCTGCGGATGCGGCGCGCCGCCCGTGGCCTGCGCCAATTCGCAAGGATCGGCTAGCAGCTCCTCCACCGACACCGCCTCGTCCACCACGCGGTGCACGAACGAGGCGTTGGCGCCGTTTTCCAGCAGCCGCCGCACCAGGTATGGCAGCAGCGTCTCGTGCGTGCCCACCGGCGCGTAGATCCGGCACACAAAGGGCTGTGCACCGCCGCGCGCGCGCAGCAGGTCGTACAGCGGTTCGCCCATGCCGTGCAGGCACTGGAATTCCCAGCGCGCCGCACCTGCCTCGCGGACCATCTGCAGCAGCGCGGCGACGGTCGCGGCGTTGTGGGTGGCGAACTGCGGGTACAGCCGATGAGCGGCCGCGAGCAGCCGGCGC
>JANWUU010000374.1 GCA_025057735.1 Burkholderiaceae bacterium | reverse complement strand
CGCCTTCGAGCCGGTCATGTAGCGGCCCACCTTCAGCAGCACCACGGGCTTGGCGCTGGCCGCCGCGCGCAGGCTGGACATGAACGCACGCGCGTCGCGCACGCCCTCGACATACAGCACGATGCTGCGCGTGGCGGAGTCGAGCGCGAGAAAATCGAGGATCTCGGAGAATTCCACGTCCGAGCCGGCGCCGGTGGACACGACCGAAGAAAACCCGAAGCCGGCGTTCCACGCGTAATCCAGCAACGCCGCCATCACCGCGCCTGACTGTGACACCAGCGCCACGTGGCCGGCGCGCGCGCCGGTGCGGGCGAAGGTCGCGTTCAGCCCGATTTCCGGCCGCATGATGCCCAGGCAATTCGGCCCCAGCAGCCGGATGCCGTGCAGGCGCGCGCGCGCCAGCGCGCGCTGCTGCAGTTGGCGGCCTTCCTCGCCGATTTCGGCGAACCCGGCCGACAGCACCAGCACGGCGCGCACGCCGCGTGCTGCGGCATCGTCGATCAGGTCTGGCACTGTGCGCGCCGGCGTCACGATCACCGCCAGGTCCGGGGCCTCCGGCAGCGCCGCCAGCGACGGATAGCAGGGCTGGCCGGCCACCGCGTCGTACTTCGGATTCACCGCGTAGACGCGGCCGTGGAAGCCGGCGGCCAGCACGTTGGCGAACACCTGGCGGCCGAGCGCCTGTGGCTTTTCGGTCGCGCCGACGACGGCGAGCGAACGCGGCAGCAGCGCCGACCGCAGATAGTGCGCTTTCGCGAACATGCTGCAAAAATACCCCGAGTCGATGACGCGTGCCGGACGGCGCCGCGGGCTTGACCGCCATCAAGCGCGCGCCGGCGCGATCGCCTAGCCTGCAGGGCATGAAGGACGGCGCGATGCACGAGCGTGAGACGGAACTGAGCGCGGCTGAACTGCAGCGGTTCGGCGAGCGGCTGCGGGCGCTGCGCGCCGAAGTGGCCGCCGCCCTGGCGGCGCATCTGCACCAGGACGGCGACGAGCGCCGGGCCGAGGCCGGACTGCCGCGCCGCGCCGAGGAAACCGACGACGATGCCGCGGCCGAGGCCGCGCGGCAGATGGACATCGCGCAGTTGTCGCACGCGACGGCGGAACTCGCCGAGATCGATGCCGCGCTGGCGCGCATCGCCGAGGGCACCTATGGCATCTGCATCGACTGCGGCGGGCCGGTCGGACGCGCGCGCCTGCAGGTGCAGCCGATGGCGGTACGTTGCGCGCCATGCCAGGGGCAACACGAGAGACGGCTGCGGCGCTAAGCCGCGCCCGCGGCTTGCCTGCGCGGCGCGTGTCGCGTGCGCAGGCCCCGCGCCGGTGCGGTAGGCCCCGCGGCGGGCGCGTGCACTAAGCTTCGGGCGCGACGTTCGCGCATTCAATTGATCTAGAGACCGCACAGGAGAGTCCGATGCGTCTTGCCGTCGTCTTCGCGATGCTGGGCTGCGCCGCCACCGCCGCCTCCGCCCAGGTGATCGCCGACCGCGGCGATCTGCTGGAAAAAGCCTACTTCGCGTTCAACCTCGGCCAGTCGCGCTACGCGTGGCGCAATCCGCCGCCCGGTGGCAACAAGAAAATCTGCGGCGCGGGTCAAATCGAATGCGACAACGACCCGATCGGCGGCAAGCTCACGATCGGCTACCAGATCACGCGTCATCTGGGCGTGGAACTGCTGGCGTACTCGATGGGCGACGCCAAGCAGACGGTGGACGACGGCGGCGGCACGCTCCTGACGCAGCGTATCCGCATCGAAGGCTACGGCCTGGTCGGCGTCGCCTCCGTGCCCTTGGGGCCGGCGCGGCTGGCGGCGCGCGCGGGCGTGGCGGCTTCCACCGCCACGCGGAAGGACGAGGCCGGTGGCGTAAGCGTGCGCGGCCACAAGACGCGCGCCAACCCGCTTTTCGGCGCCGGCGCCTCCTTCGCCGTCTGGCGCGGGCTCACGGTGCACCTCGACTGGGACCACGCCCGGGCGACCACGCAGGCGAACGAAAAGCTCA
>JANWUU010000364.1 GCA_025057735.1 Burkholderiaceae bacterium | reverse complement strand
GCCGCTGGCGGCCATGAAGTCGGCGATCTCGTTGACGTCCAGCAGCCGCTTCTTCTGCACGTGGATGGCGGCGAACACCTTGTCGTGCAGGTCGTTCAATCGGTTGAGCGCCTCCAGCGCGTAGTACAGCTTGGTGTGGTTCAGCGTGGCGTTGTCCCAGTTGACCGGCAGGCGGCGGTACTCGACGTCGGCCGGCAGCTTCTTGCGCCACCCCTCCAGCTCCGGATTGAAGGCGTAGCAGTGCGGACAGCCGTACTGGAAGAATTCCAGCACCTCGATCTTGGCGCCGGTATCGACCGGCTGCGGCGGCGACACGATGCGGTAATCGGTGCCCTCGGCGGGCATGCGTTGCGCGCGCCCCGCCAGCGGCCAGGCGGCGACGGCGACCAGGAACAGGCGGCGGTCGGCATTCGGGTTCATCTGCACCTCACGGTCGAATCGGGGACGTCCTGCGCCACAACGCGCACCGGCGCACGTCGGTCTACTTGACGCGCACGATCGTACTGTCGATGCCGTTTTCGGCCAGCTCCTTGCGGATGCGGTTTAAGTCGTCGATCTGCCCGTAGGGACCGAGCCGCACGCGATACCAAGTGGTGCCGCCCTGCTCGGCCGGATAGACGCGCGCCTCCAGCCCGAGCAGCGCCAGCCGCGCCCGCATCGCATCGGCGTCGTCCGGGGAGCGGAACGCGCCCGCCTGCAGCAGGTAGCGCGAGGTCTCGGCCGCGGCGGCATCCGGCGGCGCGCCTTTCTCCGGCGGCGGCGGCGCGGCCTTCGGGTCCGTGCGGGCGTCCGCCTTGGCGTCGGCCTTCGGCGGCTCGACCGGCTTGGCATACAGCGGTTGGTTCGGATCGGGCAGCTTGCCGTCGGCGCCCGGCTTGACGTTCTCGGTGGCGCGCAGGGACCGGTTGACGAAGGGCACCGGCGCGCGCGTCAGATACAGCGCCACCGCCACCGCGATCGCGAGCCCCAGGATAAGGCCGACCACGATGCCGATCAGGGTGTTGCCGCGCTCGCCGCGCATCGTTACATCCGTTCGGGCGCCGAGACGCCCAGCAGTGTCAGACCGTTGCGCAGCACCTGCCGCGTGGCCGCCAGCAGCGCCAACCGGGCCTCGCGCAGCGGCCGCTCTTCGGTCAGCACGCGCTCGGCATTGTAGAAGCCGTGAAACTCGGCCGCGAGCTCCTGCAGGTAGAAGGCAATCTGGTGTGGGGCCAGTTCCGCCGCCGCCTGCCGCAGCAGCGGCGGATACTCAGCCAGCTTGGCCGCCAGCCCCAGCTCCCGCGCGCTTGCAAGCGGGGTCAGATCCGCCGCCAGCGCGCGCTCGGCATCGAACGGCCAGCCCTTGTCCTGCGCCTGCGCGAACACCGAGCAGATGCGGGCGTGCGCGTACTGCACGTAAAAAACCGGATTTTCTTCGCTCTGCGCGAGCGCCAGATCGACGTCGAACACGAACTCCGCGTCGGCCTTGCGCGAGACGAGAAAAAAGCGCGCCGCGTCGCGCCCGACCCAGTCCACCAGGTCGCGCAGCGTCACGTAGCTGCCGGCGCGCTTGCTCATCTTCACTTCCTGCCCGCCGCGCATCACGCGCACCATCTTGTGCAGCAGATATTCCGGATAGTCCGGCGGGATGGCCAGCCCGCGGGCGCGCGCCACGGCCTGCAGCCCGGCGCGCACACGGGCAATCGTGCCGTGGTGATCGGCGCCCTGCACATTGATCGCCCGCTGGTAGCCGCGCTGCCATTTGGTGACGTGGTAGGCGACGTCCGGCACGAAATACGTGTAGGTGCCGTCGGACTTGCGCATCACGCGGTCCTTGTCGTCGCCGAGCTCGGGCAGCGCGGTGGTGCGCAGCCACAGCGCGCCGTCGGCCTCGTAGGTGAGGCCGGCGTCGATCATCGCCTGCACCGCGTCGGCCACACGGCCGTCGGCATACAGCGAGGACTCCAGGTAAAAATGGTCGAAGCGCACGCCGAAGGCGGCCAGGTCCTGATCCTGTTCGTGCCGCAGGTAGGCGACCGCGAAGCGCCGGATGCCGGGCAGATCCTCGACGTCGCCGCTGGCGGTCACCGGCGCGCCGTCGCGCGCCACCTGTGTCTCGCGCGCCAGAAAGGCGCGCGCGATGTCGACGATGTATTCGCCGTGATAGCCGGCGGCAGGAAACGGCACCTGCTCGCCGCGCAACTGGCGCGCGCGCGCCTGCACCGACAGCGCCAGGTTCTCGATCTGCGCGCCGGCGTCGTTGTAGTAGAACTCCCGTGTGACGCGCCAGCCGAGCGCCGCCAGCAGGTTGGCGAGCGCGTCGCCGAGGGCAGCCTGCCGCGCATGACCGACGTGCAGCGGACCGGTCGGATTGGCGGAGACGAATTCCACCATCGCCAGCCGCCCGCCTCCCTCCTCGCTGCGGCCGAAGCGGTCGCCCGCGCGCAGCACCGCGCGCACGACTTCCCGCTTGGCGGCCGCCGTCAGCCGCAGGTTGATGAAGCCGGGGCCGGCGACCTCGGCGCTGTCGATCAGCCCGGCGGCGGCCGGATGCAGGCGGATCGCCTCGACTAAGGCAGCCGCCACCTCGCGCGGGTTGCGTCGCAGCGACTTGGCGATCTGCAGCGCGACATTGGAGGCGAGGTCGCCATGCGCCGCCACCCGCGGCCGCTCGAAGGACACCGGCGCACCGGCAGCGCCGAGCGCGGCGAGCGCCTGCTCGAACAGCGCGGTGAGCTGGCGTTTCTGATCGTCGAGCATCGGGCCGCGGCGGGACGCAGAAAGGGCGCGGATTCTACCGGCCGCCTGCGGGGCGCCGCCGCGGCGGCGGCGTGACGCTCGCGTCACGGCCCGCCGGCTACAACGCCGCGCATGTCCCCCGACGACGCCAGGAGCACGCGATGACCCCCGAGCCACTGCCGCCGGAACGAGACCGCCCTGCCCTCCCGCTGCCCTGGGCCCTGGTGCTGGTGTTCTGGGCCTGGCTGTGCCTGCTGGGCCTGCTGCTGCTCTGAGGGCGGGCGGCGCGCCGCGCGCCGACGCGCATTGCGCGCGTTCAGGCGTCGCGTTGCAGGAAGCGCGGAATGGCCACGCGCTCGACCAGCCGCCCGACCTTACGCGCCCAGTGGTCCGCGGCGGCCGCGTCCACCGGCGGCGTCGGCGCAGGAGGCTCGGCGGGCACCGGCGCTG
>JANWUU010000423.1 GCA_025057735.1 Burkholderiaceae bacterium | reverse complement strand
TGCTGCTGGTCAACAACACGCGCATGGAAGGCTTCATGACCGAGGAGCGGCTCGATGCGCTGCTGGCCGAACTGAAAGCGAAGGCGCAGAAATGACGCGGTCGACCTGCCTGCACGGCCGGCACATCCAGCCGATCATCCTGGCCGATCTGGACGGCGCCAACTGGCGCCTGAAGGACTACGAGCGGCGCGGCGGCTACGCGGCCCTGCGCAAGATCCTGACCGAGAAGATCCCGCCGGAGGCGGTGATCGCGGAGGTGAAAAGGTCGGCGTTGCGCGGCCGCGGGGGTGCGGGCTTTCCGACGGGGCTGAAGTGGAGCTTCATGCCGCGGCAGTTTCCGGGCCAAAAGTACATGGTGTGCAACTCCGACGAGGGCGAGCCCGGTACCTTCAAGGATCGCGACATCCTGCGCTACAACCCGCACAGCGTGATCGAGGGCATGGCCATCGCCGGCTATGCGACCGGCGCTTCGGTTGGCTACAACTACATCCACGGCGAGATCTGGGAGGTCTATCGGCGCTTCGAGGAGGCGCTGCAAGAAGCCTACGACGCCGGGTACCTCGGCAAACACGTGATGGGATCGGACTTCGCGTTCGACCTGTACGCCGCGCACGGCTGGGGCGCATACATCTGCGGCGAGGAAACCGCGCTGCTGGAATCGCTGGAAGGCAAGAAAGGCCAGCCGCGCTTCAAGCCGCCGTTTCCGGCCAGCTACGGGCTGTACGGCAAACCGACCACGATTAACAACACCGAGACCTTCGCCGCCGTGCCGTTCATCATCCGCGAGGGCGCGGAGGCCTTCCTCGCTCGGGGGCGGCCGAACAACGGTGGCACGAAGATCTTCTCCGTCTCCGGCGACGTGGAGCGGCCGGGCAACTACGAGGTGCCGCTCGGCACGCCGTTTGCCAAGTTGCTGGAGCTGGCCGGCGGCATGCGCGGCGGCCGCCGCATCAAGGCGGTGATCCCGGGCGGCTCGTCGATGCCGGTGGTGCCGGGCGACGTGATGATGCAGACCGACATGGATTACGACGCCATCGCCAAGGTCGGCTCGGCGCTCGGCTCCGGCGCGGTGATCGTGATGGACGAGACGCGCTGCATGGTCAAGTGCCTGGAGCGGCTCTCCTACTTTTACTACGAGGAAAGCTGCGGGCAGTGCACGCCGTGCCGCGAAGGCACTGGCTGGCTGTACCGCATCGTGCACCGGATCGAGCATGGTCAGGGGCGGCCGGAGGATCTCGATTTGCTGAATTCGCTCGCCGACAACATCCAGGGCCGCACCATCTGTGCGCTGGGCGATGCGGCGGCGATGCCGGTGCGGGCGTTCATCAAGCATTTCCGCAGCGAGTTCGAGCATCACATCGAGCACAAGCGCTGCGTGGTGCCGGCCTACGTGTAGAGCGGACGGAGCCGATGGTCGAAGTCGAAATCGACGGCCGCAAGGTCCAGGTGCCGGAGGGCAGCACGCTGATGGACGCCGCGCGCAAGCTCGGCATCTACGTGCCGCACTTTTGTTATCACAAAAAACTGTCGATCGCGGCCAACTGCCGCATGTGCCTGGTCGACGTCGAGAAGGCACCGAAGCCGCTGCCGGCCTGCGCCACGCCCGCGACCGCGGGCATGGTGGTGCACACCGCGAATGCCAAGGCCAAGCAGGCGCAGCGGGGCGTGATGGAATTCCTGCTGATCAACCACCCGCTGGATTGCCCGATCTGCGACCAGGGCGGCGAGTGCCAGCTGCAGGATCTGGCGGTCGGCTATGGCGCTTCCGCCTCGCGCTACACGGAGCCGAAGCGGGTGGTGATGCGCAAATATCTCGGCCCCCTGATTGCGGCCGAGGAGATGAGCCGCTGCATCCATTGCACGCGCTGCGTCCGCTTCGGGCAGGAGATCGCCGGCATCATGGAACTGGGCATGGCCGGCCGTGGCGAGCATTCGGAAATCCTCGCCTTCGTCGACCGCACGGTGGACTCCGAGCTCTCCGGCAACATGATCGACCTGTGCCCGGTCGGTGCGCTGACCAGCAAGCCGTTCCGTTTCACGGCGCGTCCCTGGGAACTGGCGCGCCGGCGCAGCGTCAGCCCGCACGATGCACTCGGCTCCAACCTCGTCGTGCAGGTGAAGAACCAGCGGGTCTTGCGCGTGCTGCCGCTGGAAAACGAGGACGTCAACGAGTGCTGGCTGTCGGACCGCGACCGCTTCTCGTACGAAGGGCTGTATGCGGCCGACCGGCTGCAGCGGCCGATGCTGAAGCGCGGCGGCCAGTGGCAGGAGGTCGAGTGGCGCGAGGCGCTGGACTTCTGCACGCAAGCGTTGCGCGCAGTGGTCGCGGCGCACGGGCCGCATCAGATCGGCGCGCTCGCCGGCGCGAGCAGCACGCTGGAGGAATTGTTCCTGCTGGCGCGCCTCGTGCGCGGGCTGGGCAGCGACAACGTGGACTTCCGTTTGCGGCAGAGCGATTTCTCCGCCGACGGCAGACGCGCGGGGGCGCCGTACCTGGGCATGCCGGTGCGCGCGATCAGCGAACTGGACCGCCTGCTGCTGATCGGCTCCTTCCTGCGCAACGACCATCCGCTGCTCGCGGCGCGCGTGCGTGCCGCCGTGAAGCGCGGCTGCCGCGTCGGGGTACTGCATGCGGTGGACGACGACCTGCTGATGCCCCTGGCGGCCAAGGCGATCGTGCGTCCCTCGGCCTGGGTGCAGACGCTGGCCGAGATCGCGGCGGCGGTGGCGCAGCTCAAAGGGCTCGCGGCGCCCGTGCCGGATGTGCTTCCCAGCGAAGCGGCGCGGACGCTCGCGCGCGAATTCCTGGGCGGCGCGCGATCCGCCATCCTGTTGGGGAATGCCGCCGTGCAGCACCCACAGGCGGCGGCGCTGCACGCGTGGGCGCAGTGGCTGGCCGAGGTCGCGGCGGCGGTGGCGCAGCTCAAAGGCATCGCGGCGCCCGTGCCGGACGTGCTCCCCAGCGAAGCGGCGCGGATGCTCGCGCGCGAATTCCTGGGCGGCGCGCGATCCGCCATCCTGCTGGGGAATGCCGCCGTGCAGCACCCGCAGGCCGCGGCGCTGCACGCGTGGGCGCAGTGGCTCGCCGAGGCGACCGGCGCCACCCTGGGCGTCCTGGGCGAGGCCGCCAACAGTGTGGGCGGCTACCTGGTCGATGCGGTGCCGCGATCGGGGGGGCTGAACGCGCGCGCGATGCTCGAGCAGCCGCGCAAACTGTATCTGCTTTTCAATCTGGAGCCCGAGTTCGATACCGGCGATCCGGCCACGGCGCTCGCCGCGCTGGGGCAGGCGCAGACGGTGATCGCCTTCTCGCCCTTCCGCAATGGCGCGCTCGAGTATGCCGATGCGATCCTGCCGATCGCGCCGTTTACCGAGACCTCGGGCACCTTCGTCAACTGCGAAGGGCGCGTGCAGAGTTTTCACGGCGCCGTGCGGCCGCTGGGTGAGGCGCGGCCGGGCTGGAAAGTCCTGCGCGCGCTCGGCAGCGAGCTTACGCTGCCGGGATTCGATTTCGACGATCCGGAGGCCGTGCGTGCGGCGGCGCTCGCCAGGGTCGACCCGACGCGCCTGTCCAACCGCATCGATCTCGCCCCGCGCCTGCTGCCGCCCGCGCAGGGTGCGGAGCGCGTCGCCGAGGTCGGCATCTACGCCGTCGATGCGATCGTGCGGCGTGCCGAGTCGCTGCAGAAGACGCGCGCCGCGCGGCAGCCGCAGGTGACGGCCAACGCGCGCACGCTGGCGCGCTTCGGCGTGGCGCCGGGCGACAAGCTGCGCGTGCGTCAGGCAGCGGCGAGCGCCCTGCTGTCGTGCGCGCTCGACGAAC
>JANWUU010000422.1 GCA_025057735.1 Burkholderiaceae bacterium | reverse complement strand
TGGGTGGTGGAGATCGATCCGATGGATCCGGCCGCAACGCCGGTGAAGCGCACGGCGCTGGGGCGCGCGGCGCACGAGGGCGCCTGGGTCGTGCAGACGAAGGACGGGCGCGTCGTCGTCTACATGGGCGAGGACGCGGCGTTCGAATACATCTACAAGTTCGTCAGCCGCGACCGCGTGCGTTCCGGCGGGGCGGCCGCCAACCGCGACCTGCTGGATCACGGCCGGCTGTACGTCGCGCAGTTCGACGCCGATGGGCGTGGCCGCTGGATCGAGCTTGCCGCGGGCAAACATGGGCTGACGGCCGACCGCGGCTTCGCGGACCAGGGCGACGTGGTGATCAAGCTACGGCAGGCCGCGGATCTGGTCGGCGCAACCAAAATGGACCGGCCGGAGTGGATCGCCGTGGATCCGCGCAGCGGCGAGGTGTACTGCACGCTGACCAACAACCCGGCGCGCGGCGCGGCCGGCCGCCCCGGGGTCGATGCGGCCAATCCGCGCGCCAATAACGTGATGGGCCACATCATCCAGTGGAAAGAGGACGGCGATTTCGACGCCGAAACCTTCCGCTGGAAGCACTTCGTGCTGGCCGGCGATCCGGCCGCGCCGCGCGCCGAGGCCAAGGGCAACATCAAGGGCGACAGCTTCGCCTGCCCGGACGGACTGTGGTTCGACGCGCGCGGCGTGCTGTGGATCCAGACCGACATGCACGCCTCGCAGATGTACAAGGGCGAGCTGGCTGCCCTGGGCAGCAACGCCATGCTGGCGGCCGATCCGCGTACCGGCGAGGTGCGGCGCTTCCTGGTCGGCCCGCCCAACTGCGAAATCACCGGCATCGTCTGCACACCGGATATGCGCACGATGTTCGTCAACATCCAGCATCCGGGCGAGTCGCCGACCGACCGCGGCGATCCGGACAACCCGTCGCGCTACTCGAGCTGGCCCGCCGGCGTGCCCGGCGCGCGGCCGCGTTCTGCCACCGTCGTGATCCGGCGCAAAGACGGCGGCATCATCGGCACGTAGCCCCGCGATGGCCGCGAGCGGGCTGACGCGCTTCCGCCGCTAGAACTTTGTCAGCCACGGCGCGGCAGCGTTGCATCGACCTCGCACAGGAAATCCGGCTGCCGATAGGGTCGTACGATACGATGATGCGGCTGGCAGGCGGCGTCGGGCGCAACCGGACCGCAGGCTGCCGGCATCCGCCACGGAGGTGCTGCATGGAGCATGTGATTCGGCTGCACATCGAGAAACTTCCGGAGGGCATGTACCTCGCGACCAGCGACGACCTCCAGGGATTGGTCGCGCAGGGGCGCACGATCCAAGAAACGCTCGAGATCGCGCGCGACGTGGCGAAGAAACTGATCGAATCCGGTGCGGCTTCGGATATGCCGGGGTTGCCCGTCGCCGGAGAATCGTTCGATTACCCGCTCATCGTCGCCAGCTGATGGGGTCGCTCGCGGGCTTCCGGTACCGCGAGGTCGTGCTGCGATTGAGGTCGCTCGGGTTTCAGTTTCACCGGCAGGCCGCCGGCAGTCATGAGATCTGGTTCAACCCGACGAGTCGGCGCTTCACGACGATCCCCAATCATCCAGGAAACATGCCAGAGGGAACGCTGCGGGCGATCCTCAAACAGGCCGGCGTCGATCCGGAGACGTTTCTTCGCTGTCGCTGAAGACGGCCGGGCAGACCACCGCGCACTTTTTGCGCCGCGCCAACGGCGCCCTGTGTCACGGCGTAGAAAGCAAGTCTCCCGTGCCCGCCTGCGCGCGCCGCAGGCGGTCGCGCACCGCTTCCCACTCGGGGCCGGCCGGCGGCCAGGCGATCAGGATGCGCTCGGCGCCGGCGGCGTCCAGCTCGTGCAGGAATGCATACAGGCGGCGCGCGTATTCGGCCGCCGACGGCGGCGCGATCAGCCGCAACACGACGTCGGCCGTGCGGTCGAACAGCGCAAGCGGCGGCGCAAGCACCGCGATCTTCCGGCCGCGCAGTTCGTTGACGCGCGCCGGCAGGCGGGTCGCCTCCACCAGCTCCAGCGGCGTGCGCGGCGCATAGTGCCGCGGCAGCCGGCCGGAGGCGCGCGGCGCATCGGCGCCCGCATCAACGACGGCAACGCCGAGCACCGCCTCGAGCTCGGACCGCATCACCGCACCCGGCCGCAGCAGCCGCGGCGTATCGGTGGACAGATCGACGATCGTCGATTCGATGCCCACCGGGCACGGTCCGCCATCCAGGATCAGATCCACCTT
>JANWUU010000263.1 GCA_025057735.1 Burkholderiaceae bacterium | reverse complement strand
AAGCAGCTGTTACTGACGCCGCAAGAGGTGCAGCGGTTGGCACCTGACGGCCGCGGGCAGCGTCTGCAGGCAGCGGTGCTGCGCCCGAAGTGGGCCAGGCGAATCGCTGATCGCTCAGCGCAGTTCCGGCAACGGTTGTTGGCCCATATTCGACGGGTGATCGACCCGCAGCCCGGGGAGATTCTGCTGTTGGTAGACCTCGGCTACGCGGGGACCATTCAGAACCGCATCGAGCCGCTTATTGCCGAGGCGCTCGGCATCCGCGTCGTGGGACGCTATTTGCTGCTGCGCGACCTGCCGCGCAGCGGCGATGCGCGGCGCGCCTTCATCGGCCCTGACCGGCTCGATGCGCGCGTGCTCGAATGCCTGCAGACGTATGCGGCGGCGCTCGAACAGCTGTGTAGCGTATCGGCGGGTTCGGTCGTCGATTACCTGTCAACGGGCGAGCCAGTGCGCAAACCCGTGGCGCAAAACGCGCATGCGGAGGCCTTCCGCACGGCCGTGCAACGCGCCTGCCTGCGGTTTGCGGCGGAGGCGGCGCAGTTCGATCGGACGCAGCGCATCGATGAGGAGGCGCGCTGGCAGGGCGCGCTTGCTTGCCTGGCACGGCTGCTGCTGCTGCCAGCTAAGTCGGAGGCCGAGCAGTGGGCGGCGTTGACGCACGACGTCAATCTTGGCGTTGCCGACGCCGTGCCGTTGGCGGACCTGCGGGCCGCGCGCGAAGACCTGCGCCGGCTGGGAGCCCTGTATGCGCGCAGCGCCCCGCGCGCCTTCGCCAGTGCGGAGCTCAGCGGCGCAGGACCGGATGTTGCGCTCGCCCACCTGACACGGGCGCGGTTCGGCGTCGATTTGCGAGTGGCGGACCTGCAGGATGAGGCGCTGCAGCTGCCGGCGATGGTTGCCCGCCATGGTGCCGTCACGCGGATTGCGGTGCATGCGCTGCCGACGTTCGAAGGCTTCTACGCGGCTTCGATCCCGGTCGGTCGGGGCGAATATGCCGTTGGCGCGCAGTTCGGGGCGATTTGCGAATGGCTACAGCTGGAGTCGGTACGCCTGACGCCGCAGCGGCGGCAATTCGAGGCGCTGCACCGCGGGCGCGAACTTGATTTAACCGCTGCGGCCATCCACGAGGGCATCGCTGCCTACGAAGGCGGTCTTCTGCATTGCCTTCACGAGCACGCTTTCTCGTATTTCGAGCCGCCCGCGCAAGCGGGCGAGGAGCCGCTGGTGCTACGCATTGTGTTCCGCCCGCTCGTGGAACGCCGGCGCGGCGATGCGAACAGGGCCGCTGCCGCACCGCACGCCGCGGTGCGCGAGCCCTAACTGGTTCGGCGCAGACCGACGTCACGGAGGGTTGGATGGGCGCACTGCAGATCGCACAGGTCCTGCTGCGGACGGTAGGACCGGGGCGCATCGCGCTAACCGACGCCGAGCCCAGCCTGGAAACCGCGCTGCGCATGGCCGGCTGTGTGGTCGCGCCGTTTGACGTGCGAGCGCCGAGGCCGCAGCGCGTGGATACTGTGGTGGTCGGGGCGGCAACCCTGACTGCCTTTGCGGATCGGCCGGCGGAACTGTTCGCGGGGCTGTGGCAGGCCGGCAGCCGATTCGTCGCGCTGCTTGCGGACACCGCACGGGCGGCGCTTGCTACGCTAGGGACCGCAGCTTCTACCGACCACTGGCTGGCGGCCGCCATCGAATCCGGCTTCCGCCGCGCCGTGGCCGGCTTTCGGCTGCCTGACTACGCGGCAGCGGACGATCCGCTGCTGCCGCCGCTTCTTGTGCTCGAGCGGCTCGAAGAGCCCGATGCCGGCCACGGCACGCTGCGTTGGCTGCGCGCACACCGCGATCTGCACTTGGACATGACGCGCGAAGCCGGCGCACGGGCGGAAGCGCACCTGGCGCGCTACGCACTGGCTGCGCAGTGGGTGCGGCCCGGCGACACGGTGCTCGACTGTGCGTGCGGACTCGGCTGCGGCACCGCGCTGTTGGCGGCGCAATCGCGTGGCAGGCGTTTTATCGGTATTGACGTTGACGCTGACGCGATCGGCTACGCACGGGCGCATTTTGGCGCGCGCTACGCCGTGCAATTCGAGGTTGCCGATGGCGCGCAGCTTGCGCTGCTGCCGGCTGGCTCGGTGGATTTGATTGTGTCGTTTGAGACGCTGCAGCACGTGCCCGACGATGAGGCTTTAATGGCGGAATTCGCGCGCGTGCTGAAGCCGGATGGCCGCCTCATCGTCAGCGTACCAAATCGGTGGGTCGACGACAGCGGGCGGGATCCGAACCCGCACCACCTGCACGTGTTCGACTGGCCGCGGCTGGCGGCGGTCCTTCAGCGCCACTTCTCGATCGAGAAGCGCTTCCGGCAGGAGGCGCCGGGTGGCTTCAAGCTGACCGCTGCTGCCCGCTGCCTGCAAGAGTGGCCGCTCGACTATCCGGAGGTTGAAACCGAATGGTGGGTGGCCGTGGCCGCGGCCGATCCGCGCCGCGGCGCAGGCCAGCCATACGAACATCCCGCCTTCGGTGCATCAGTGCGGGCCGGTGCGGCCGTTGCTGACTTCGGCCGACATTACGACAACCCGTGGCTGTATCGGCCCCTCGTG
>JANWUU010000169.1 GCA_025057735.1 Burkholderiaceae bacterium | reverse complement strand
GGTGTTCGCGCTGGTGATCGCGCTGATGGTGCTGTCCACGTACCGTCTGGCGCGGCAGGCGCTGGAGGAGGAATTCGCGCAGATGGCCAGTGCCAGCGCCACGCTGCTGGCGGCCGCCGTGGCCGCCCCGCTGGCGCAACGGGACCTGGCCAACGTGCAGGAGTTGCTCGAGGCGCTGGTGCGCGAGCAGGCGTTTTCATATGTGGAACTGCGCGAGCCGCGCTCTGGCCGGCCGCTGGCGGCCGCTGGCGATGTGGCGCTCGCTGCCGGCATTACGCCGACGCAGGCCAAGGGCGCCATGCCCGAGACGCTGCAGGAGGCGCGCGGCGCCTTCCATTTTTCCTACGACGTCGCGCTCGGCGGCCAGGTGCTGGCGGCGGCGCGCTTCGGCATCGACGCGCGCTATGCGGGGGCGCTGCGCGACGGCATCGCGCGCGACATCGTGCTGGTCGCGCTGGCCGGCCTGGGCGGCGCCCTGCTGCTGCAGCTTGCGGCGGCCGAGCTGCTGATGGCGCGGCTGCGCGGGCTTGCGGATCGCGCTGACCGCATCGCCGCCGGCGTGAGTGCCGAGCCGCTGCCGGAGGGCGGGCGCGACGAACTGGGCACGCTGGTGCGCTCGTTCAACCGGATGGCGGCCGCCCTGGAGCGCCGCGTGGCCGAACTGCGGGCGAGCGAGCAGCGGCAGCGCATGCTGATCGCGAGTCTTGCCGAGGCGGTGGCCATTATCGATGCCGACGCGCGCATGGTCGAGTGCAACGACGCGGCGGCGCGTATGATGGGACTGCCGCGTGAGCGGGCGCTTGGCGAACCGTGGCGGCTGCAGGGGCTGCGCTACTTCAACGCCGACGGCACGCCGCTGCCTTGGCAGCAACTGCCTTCGCTCACTGCCTTGCGCACCGGACAGCCCGTTCAGGGCTTCCTGCTCGGCATCGATCGGCCGGACGGCAGTCGCGTCTGGGCGCGCGTCAATGCGCAGCCGCTGCCCGGTACCGACGGCCGCTCGCCGCCGTCGGTGGTCGTGTCGGCAGCGGACGTTACGCCGCTTATCGAAGCCGAGCGCGCGCTGCAGGAGGCGAATGCCTCGCTGGAGGCGCGCGTGAGCGAGCGCACGGCCCAGCTTGCCGCCGCGCGCGATGCGGCCGAACGCGCCAGCCGTGCAAAAAGCGAGTTCCTCTCGCGCATGAGCCACGAGCTGCGCACGCCGCTGAATGCCATCCTCGGTTTCGCCCAGATCCTGCGCCTGCGCATGGGCGAACAGGCGCCGCCGGCGCTGGCGCAGATCGAGGCCGCCGGCTGGCACCTGCTGGAACTGATCAACGAGGTGCTGGAGCTGTCGCGCATCGAGACCGGCGCGATCGCCATCTCGGTCGATACGGTCGCGCTGGCGCCGCTGCTCGCCGAGTGCGTGCAGCTGACGCAGCCGTTGCGCGACAAGCAGGCGATCGCCCTCTTTGACCGCAGCGGCGCGGTGCCGGGTGTGGCGGTCGCGGCGGACGCGACGCGGCTCAAGCAGGTGTTCGTCAACCTGCTGTCCAACGCCGCCAAATACAACCGTCCCGGCGGCAGCGTCGAGATCGACGTCGACGCCGACGAACGCACGGTGCGGGTGCATGTGCGCGACAGCGGCATCGGCATGAGCGCCGAGCAACTCGCCTCGCTGTTCGAGCCCTTCAACCGGCTCGGCGTCGAGAAAACCGGCATCGAGGGAACCGGCATCGGACTGGTGATCGCCAAACGGCTGCTGGAGCTGATGGGGGGCGCGATCGCCGTCCGGTCGACGCCGGGGGTGGGCAGCGTCTTCACCGTCACGTTGCCGCGCGCGCCGGCGCGGACGACGGCGCCGGTGCCGGCGCCTGTGACGCAGCCGGCGCGGCCGGCGCTCGCAGCCGCACCGCGGGTGCTGCTCTACGTCGAGGACAATCCATCCAACGTGCAGTTGATGGCCGAGGTGCTGGCGCTGCGGCCGCAGTTCCGCCTGCTGGCGATTGCCGATGCGGTGACCGCCTACAAGGCGGTGCTCGATGCGCCGCCCGATATCGCCGTCATCGACATCGCGCTGCCGGGCATGGATGGGCACGCGCTGTGCCGGCAGCTGCGCGCGCTGCCGACGATGCGCGAGCGGCCGATCGTCGCGCTGTCGGCCAACGCGATGCCGTCGGATCGCCGGCGCGGCGCCGAATCGGGGTTCGACCGCTATTTCACAAAGCCGCTGGACGTGGCACAGTTTCTAGCCTGGCTGGACGAGACGAGCGAGCGGCTGCGATGAGGCATGCGCCCGCGCAACGGCGGCGCCTGTTGCTGGCGGGTCTTGGCTGGACGGTGCCGGCATCGGTGTGCGCGCAGGCGGCGCGCGATCCGCCGCTGCGGGTGGCGCTGGTACCGTACCTTCCGCCGCGCGCGCTGCTGGAGACATGGGAGCCGCTGCGTCTTTACCTCGCGGCGGCGCTCAGCCAGCCAGTGGAGATGTACAGCGCTGCCAATTTCCGCGCGCTGGTCGAATCGGTGCGCCGCCGCGCGCAGGATCTCACGCTGGTGCCGGTGCATCTTGGCCAGATGCTGGCGCAGGAAGGCACGACGCAGTGGCTGGCGATGTCCTCGCGCCGCAGTGACGTGCTGCTGGCCACGACGCTGCCACCGGAGGCTCGCTGGGAGGGCCGGCGCATCGGCGTCGGCGATCCACTTTCGGTCCTGACGCTGATCGGGCGCCGCTGGATCGCCGCCAGCGGCCTGTCGGATCGCGTCACCATCGTGGAGGCGCCCAATCCCTTGACGCTGGCCGTGTGGCTGGCCCGCGGCGAGGTCGATGCGATCGTGGTGTCCTCG
>JANWUU010000015.1 GCA_025057735.1 Burkholderiaceae bacterium | reverse complement strand
CGGCTTGCTGGGCGTGCTCGCCGGCGGCAGCCTGCCGCTCGTGCTCGGGCACGGCGCCACCGCGCTGCTGCTGGCGCTGCTGCTCGCCGGTGGGACGCTGCTGCTGGCGCGCGCCGCCCCGCGGCCGCCCGCCGCACCGCGTGCGCAGCCGGTGCGCCGACCGCTGCTGTCCTTCGCGGTGCCGCTTGCGCACGGCAACGCCCGCGCGCTGCTGGCGCTGTTCGCGGCCAATGCCGCCGCCCCCTCGATCACCGCCACCGTTTTCATTTTCTTCGTCGCCGACCGGCTGCAACTGCCGCAGCATGCGCCGTGGTTCCTGGCCGTCTACTTCATCGCGGGCGCCGCCGGCATGCCGCTGTGGGCGCGCCTGGCGCGGCGCTACAGCCTGCATGCGCTGTGGCTGCTCGGCATGCTGGCGGCGGTGGCGGCCTTCGTCTGGGCCTACTGGGTGCCGCCCGGGGCCGTCTGGGCATTCATGGCGATCTGCGCGCTGTCGGGTCTCGCCTTCGGCGCCGACCTGGCGCTGCCGCCCGCGCTGCTGGCGCGGGTGATCGACGCCAACGGTCACCTGGGCCGGCACGAGGGCGCTTACTTCGGCTTATGGAACTTCGTCAACAAACTGGTGCTGGCGGCAGCCGGCGCGGCGGCGCTGGCCCTGCTGGAGGGGCTGGGTTACGCGCGCGGCGCGCGCGATGCGCAGGCGCTGGCCGCCGTCTACGCGCTGCTGCCCTGCGCGCTGAAACTGGCCGCCGCCGCCGCGCTGTCGGTCGCCTGGTGGCGGCGCGCCTTCTGAAGGGCTCTCGTCCATGATCCCCGTTCGCCGTCGTCGCTGGCTGCTGCCGCTGCTCGCCATGTTGCTCGCCGCCTGCGCCAGCGTCGACGTCGCCTCGTATCGGGACGAGAAGCCGCCGCTGGATCTGCGCCGTTACTTCGACGGCACGCTGGTCGGGCACGGCATGGTGCTGGACCGCAGCGGGCGCGTACAGCGCCGCTTCGTGGTGACGATCGCCGCGCGCTGGGAGGGCGAGGTCGGCACGCTGGACGAGGATTTCGTCTGGTCCGACGGCGAGCGCGAGCGACGCGTCTGGACGCTCGCGCCGGTGGCTGGCCAGCCCGGCCGCTGGCGCGGGCGCGCGGCCGACGTGCTGGGCGAGGCGCGCGGCGTAGTGGCCGGCAATGCGCTGAACTGGCAATACACGCTGAAGCTGCGCACGCGCGACGGCAAGACGTACAACATCGACTTCGACGACTGGATGTTCTTGATCGACGAGCGCGTGCTGATGAACCGCGCCGTGATGCGCTTCTGGGGCGTCCGGGTCGGCGAGGTGCTGATCTCTTTTGCGCGCCCATGAGACGCGCCGGCAGCGTGTTCGGCCCGCTGAATCCGCCGCTCGAAAGCTTTCGCGACCGGCGCGTGTGGGTGATCGGTGCCTCCAGCGGCATCGGCGAGGCGCTGGCGGCCGAACTGGCCGCGCGCGGCGCGCGGCTGGCCGTCTCGGCGCGCCGCCTGCAGCGTCTGGCAGAGGTGGCGGGGCCGTCGGCGCTGCTGGCGCCGCTGGACGTGACCGACGTGGCGAGCGTGCGGGCGGCGGCCGCACGCATCCGCGCGGCCTGGGGCGGCGTAGACCTCGCGCTGCTGGTGGCCGGCACGCACCTGCCGATGCGCGCCCACAGTTGGGATCTGGCGCAGGCTCGCGCGGTCGTCGAGGTCAACCTGCTCGGCACCCTGCACTGCCTCGATGCCGTCCTGCCGATGCTGCGCGAGGCGGGCGCCGGCGGCGTCGGCATCGTCGCCTCGGTGGCGGGCTACCTCGGACTGCCGCATGCGCTCATTTACGGCCCCACCAAGGCGGCGCTGATCAATCTCGCCGAATCGCTGTATTTCGACCTCGCCCCGCGCGGCATCGGCGTCTACCTGATCAATCCCGGCTTCGTCGACACGCCGCTCACCCGCAAGAACGACTTTCACATGCCGGCGCTGATGCAGCCGCAGCAGGCGGCTCGCGCCACGTTGGACGGCATCGCCGCCGGCCGCTTCGAGATCCACTACCCGCGGCGTTTCACGTTCTGGTTAAAACTGGCCCGCATGCTGCCGTATCGCCTTCAGTTTGCCGCGCTGCGCGCGGCGATCCGCGCATGACCGACCGCCGCCTCGCGTACATCCGCGCCTATTTCGAGACGCTGGCCCCGGAGAGCCTGGCGCGACTGCACGAGGTGTACACCGAGCAGGCACACTTCACCGATCCGTTCAACGACGTGCGCGGCATCGAGGCGATCCGGCGCGTGTTCGACCACATGTTCGCGCATCTGGCGCAGCCCCGCTTTGAGATCCGCGCCGGCCACGTCGCCGGGCGCGCCGCGTTCGTGACCTGGGATTTCCGGTTCGGCCTGCGCGGCCGGCCGTGCGCGCTGCACGGCGCCAGTTTGCTGCACCTGGCCGCCGACGGGCGCATCGAGCAGCACGTGGACTACTGGGACGCGGCCGCGCTGTACGAACGGCTGCCGCTGATCGGTCCGCCGCTGCGCTGGGTGCGCCGGCGGCTGGCCGCCTGACCGCTGCGAGAGGAGATCCGCCGATGCTGTATCCGGAACTGTTCAAGGCGCTGGAAGCCGTGCGCTGGGATCTGCAGCGTGACGTGCCGTGGCAGGACTTCGACGGCACGCGCCTGACCGACGAGCAGGCGCAGACGATCAAGATGAACGCCATCACCGAGTGGGCGGCGCTTCCGGCCACCGAGATGTTCCTGCGCGACAACCGCGGCGACTCGGACTTTTCGGCCTTCATCAGCGTCTGGTTCTACGAGGAGCAGAAGCACGCGCTGGCGCTGATCGAATACCTGCGCCGCTTCCGCCCGCAGCTTGCGCCGAGCGAGGAGGAGCTGCACGCAGTGCGCTTCGAGTTCGACCCGGCGCCGCCGCTGGAGACCCTGACCCTTCATTTCTGCGGCGAGATACGGCTCAACCATTGGTACCGGCGGGCCGAGCAGTGGCACACCGAGCCGGTCATCAAGCACATCTACCGCCTGCTGGCGCAGGACGAGGCGCGCCATGCCGGCGCCTACCTGCGCTACATGAAGAAGTATCTGGCGCAGTAC
>JANWUU010000395.1 GCA_025057735.1 Burkholderiaceae bacterium | reverse complement strand
GCCATGTCGGCGAAATTCGACTTCAGGTCGTCCTGGTAGTCGTCGTCCAGCGGCAGCCGCCAGGCCGGGTCGAGCATCGTGCGGCCGCAGCGCAGCAGGTCCTCGGCGAGCTTCTCGTCGGTGGCGAACAGCCCCGAGTTGACGTTGCCCAGCGCCACGACGCAGGCCCCCGTGAGGGTGGCGATGTCGATCACCGCCGCCGGCTTGAACCGCTGTGCGTAGGTCAGCGCATCGCACAGGATCAGCCGGCCCTCGGCGTCGGTGTTCAGGATCTCGATCGTCTGCCCGGACATGGACTTGACGATGTCCCCCGGCTTGTTGGCACGGCCCGACGGCAGGTTCTCGCAGGCCGGCACGATCCCGACCACGTTGATTTTCGCCTTCAGCTCCGCCAGAGCGCGCAGCGTGCCGAAGACGGCGGCCGCCCCGCACATGTCGAATTTCATCTCGTCCATGTTGGCGGCCGGCTTGATCGAAATGCCGCCGGAATCGAACGTGATGCCCTTGCCGACCAGCACGTAGGGGGCCGCGCTCTTGCCCGCCCCCTGGTACTTCAAGACGATCAGCCGCGGCGGTTCCTCGGAACCGCGCGCCACCGACAGGAACGAGCCCATGCCGAGCTTCTCGATCTGACGCTCGTCGAGCACTTCCACGCCGAGCCTGATGGCGCGCGCCAGCGCGCGCGCCTGCTCGCCGAGAAAGCGCGGCGTGCACACGTTGCCGGGCAGATTGCCGAGGCGCTTGGCCAGATCGACGCCGTTGGCGATCGCGCCGCCCTCGGACAGACCGGCGGCCGCCGCGCGCTGCGCGGCGGCCTCGGCCACCGCCAGCACGACGCGGGTCGGCCCGCTCTCGTTGGACTCGCGCTTGCTCTTCAATTCCTCGAAGCGGTAGGCGACCTCGCGCGCGGCCAGTGCCAGCGTCCGTGCCTGCCAGGCGAGGTCGCGCCCCGTGACCGTCCATTCGGCAGCCGCCAGCGCCAGTTCGCGCGCGCCGCTGCCCGCGCCCTTGACGGCGGCGCGCACCGCCTCCGCGTAGGCCTTTTCGTTGAACTCCGCCGCCCTGCCCAACCCGACCAGTAGCACGCGCGACGCGGCCACGCCCGGCAGCGCGCGCAGCAGCAGCACGGTGCCGCGCTTGCCGGTCGCGTCGCCGCTGCGGATGGCGGCGCGCAGCGCGCCGCCGCTGCGGGCATCGATGCGCTGCGCCGACGGCGTGAGGTCGCCATCGGCGTACACGCCGACCGCGACGCAATCGGCCTTCAGCGTCTCGGCGCTGCCGACCTTCGTGATAAAGTCCATCGCGTCTTTTCTCTCATTCGTTGCGCGCGGCGCGCCAGGCTGCGCGCAGGCGGCGCAGTATAGCGGCGGGGTCGGGCGGCCTGCGCTGCCGGTGCCGCCGGGTGCCGATTTGCACGTCGTGGTCTTCAAACGCGCCCTCATCGGCGAGCTGTCCAACACCGCAAGCGCCGTTTTCACGGTGCTCTTCACGATCGTCTTCTCGGTCGGCCTGGTGCGCATCCTGGGCGACGCCGCCGGCGGGCGCGTCGACAGCCAGGCGGTGTTCCAACTGGTGGCGCTGGTGGCGCTGACGCACCTGCCCACGGTGCTGACACTGACGCTGTTCATCGCCGTGCTGATGAGCCTGTCGCGCGCGTTCCGCGACTCCGAGATGGTGGTCTGGTTCGCCTCCGGCCAGAGCCTGCTGGCTTGGATCGGGCCGGTGCTGCGCTTCGGCGCCCCGATCGTGGTGCTGATCGCCCTGCTGGCGCTCGTGGTGTCGCCGTGGTCGCAGCGTCAGATCGTCGAGAGCCGCAAGCGCTTCGAAAACCGCGACGACGTCAGCAAGGTGGCGCCGGGACGCTTCATCGAGTCGAGCGGCGCCGACCGGGTGTTTTTCGTCGAGGCGGTCGATCTGGACGGCGCGCGCGTCTACAACATCTTCGTCAACCACCGCAGTCAGGGACGCGAGGGCGTGATTGTGGCCGCTCAGGGCGCGATCGAGGTGGGCGAGCAGGGCGAGCGCCACCTGGTGCTGGAGCGTGGCCGCCGTTACGAGGGCGCGCCGGGCGAGGCCGAATACCGCATGTCCGAGTTCGAGCGCTACCGCGTGCGGCTGGACGTCAAGCCGGAGGCGCCGATCGCCGAGCTCGCCGCGCGGGCCAAGACCACGCTGCAACTGTGGATCGAGGACACGCCGTACGCGCGCGCCGAGCTCATGCTGCGGCTGGGTGCACCGGCGGCGGCGCTGCTGCTGGCCTTGCTGGCCATTCCGCTCGCCTACACCAATCCCCGCATCGGCCGGTCGTTCAACCTGATCGTGGCCGTGCTGGCATTCCTGCTCTACAACAACGCGCTGTCGGTGATGCAGGCGTGGGTGCAGCAGGAGCGGATCCCGTTCCATCTGGCCGCCTGGCTGGTGCATGCGGCGGTGGCGGCGCTGGTGGCGCTGCTGTTCGTGCGACGCGTCTATCTGCAGCGCTGGCTGCCGCGCTGGGCCCGCCCGCGCGCCGGGCGGGCGCGCCCGCAATGAAGACGCTGCGCCGCTATCTGGCGCGCGAGGTGGTGACCGCCACCGGCTTCGTGCTGTTCGCGCTGCTGTCGCTGTTCGCGTTCTTCGAGCTGATCAACGAGCTGGAGGAGGTCGGACGCGCCGGCTACCAGTTGCCGCAGGTGTTCCTGTATGTGCTGCTGATCCAGCCGACCCGCGTCTACGAGCTGATGCCGATCGCGGCGTTGATCGGCACCATCTTCGCCCTGTCGCGCCTGGCGGCCAACTCCGAATTCACAATCATGCGTGTGTCCGGCATGAGCACGGCGCGGCTGGCGCTGTCGGTCCTGGCCATCGGCGCGGTGCTCGTGGCGGTCACCTACGCGGTGGGCGAATTCCTGGCCCCGCCGGCGGAACGGCTGGCGCGGCAGTCGAAGCTGCGCGCGCTCGGCGCGCCGCTGGCGCAGCAGTTTCGCTCCGGGGTGTGGGCGCGCGACGCGCTGCGCGATCCCGACGGCCGCATCGAGCGGCTGCGTTTCGTCAACGTGGCGCGCGTGCAGGCCGACGGCTCGGTGGAGGGCTGGCGGGCGTTCGAGTTCGACCGCGACTTCCGGCTGCGCGCGATCGCGCGCGCCGAGCGGGGCCGCTATGTCGATGGGGAGAGCGGCCGCGGCTGGGAGCTGACGAATGTCGTCGAGACCCGCCTGCCGCTGGTGCAGCCCGACGATCTGCAGCCGACGGCGGCCCGCACGCAGATCGTGCGCGAGGCGCTGCGCCTGTGGCCGTCGGAGCTGACGCCGGACATCTTCGGCGTGCTGCTGGTGCAGCCGGAGCGCATGTCGGTGGTGGCG
>JANWUU010000306.1 GCA_025057735.1 Burkholderiaceae bacterium | reverse complement strand
GTACTGGGACAGCGACCAGTAGCGCAGCCCGAGGCGGCTGCGCAAGCGGTTGTAATGGTGGTTCAGCCAGAGCGCGAAGGTGTACAGCGTGTCGCCCAGCAAGGCCAGCCAGCGCGCGTTGCGGATGATGCCGTCGGCCAGATCGCCATGCACGATCCACAGGCGGCGACCGTCCAGCAGGCGATGCTCGGCCTCGGCCCGGATCGCGATGCCGCCGAAGTCCAGGCCGGCGAACTGGCGCCCGGCCTCGTCGTGGTTGCCCGGGACGTAGATCACGCGCGTGCCGTGGCGCGCCCGGCGCAGGATCTTCTGCACGACGTCGTTGTGGGTCTGGTGCCAATAGAAGCTTTTCTTCAGCGCCCAGCCGTCGATGATGTCGCCCACCAGGTACAGGTAGTCGGCTTCGTGGTGACGCAGGAAATCGAGCAGGAAGGCGGCCTTGCAGCCGCGCGTGCCGAGGTGGACGTCCGAGATGAAGATCGCCCGCACTCGGCGTGGCGCCACGGACGGCGCGGCGGAGGCGGCAGGAGCGCGTTCGTTGATCGCTGGCGGTCCCTGTCGGAATTGCAGCATCGATGGGTGCGGCGGCTGGCCGTTGCAGTGCATCGTAGGGCGAGGCAGTGACGCGCGCGTGACGCCAGTTTTGACAGGCGCGTGACGTCTCCGGCAAGCTGGACGACCGAGCCGCGCGACACCGTTCAGGAGCAGACCGATGACGGAATCACGACAGCCGTCCGCACCGCTGCGCTTCGCCCCGCCGCGCGTCGAGCGCATCGCGCGCGGCGACGGCGGCTTCATCCTGCGCTCGCGTGAGCCGCTGGCAGCCTACGCCCGCAGCATCGGCGACTGGCTACGGGCGCAGGCGCAGCAGGCGCCGCAGCGCCTCTTTCTCGCCCAGCGCGATGGCGACGGCTGGCGCACCGTGACCTACGCCCAGGCGCTGGCCGGCGCGCGCGCCATCGGCAGCGCCCTGCTGGCGCGGGGGCTCTCCGAGCAGCGGCCGGTGGTGATCCTGTCGGACAACAGCCTCGATCATGCGCTGCTTGCGCTCGGCGCGCAGTACGTCGGCATCCCGTATGCGCCGGTCTCGCCGGCCTACTCCCTGCTGTCGGGCGATCACGCCAAGCTGCGTGCCATCTTCGACCTGCTGACGCCCGGCCTGGTGTTCGCCGACGATGCCGCGCGGTTCGGCCGTGCGCTGGCCGCGGTGGCGGGCGATTTCGAGGTCGTGGCGTCGCAGCATGTGCCGTCATCGGCCACCCCTTTCGCGGCGCGCGCCGCCACGCCGCCCGGCGCCGCCGCCGAGGCGGCCGCCGCCGGCGTGGGCCCGGATCACATCGCCAAGATCCTGTTCACGTCCGGATCGACCGGCGAGCCGAAGGGGGTAATCAACACGCACCGTATGCTGACCGCCAACCAACAGATGATCGTGCAGTGCTGGCCATTCCTGCAGGATGAACCGCCGGTGCTGCTCGACTGGCTGCCGTGGAACCATACCTTCGGCGGCAATCACAACTTCAACCTGGTGCTGGCCAACGGCGGCACGCTGTACATCGACGACGGCAAGCCCGCGCCCGGCCTGATCGAGAAGACGGTGGCGAACCTGCGCAGGGTGTCGCCGACGCTGTATTTCAACGTCCCGCGCGGGTTCGACATGCTGCTGCCGTACCTGGAGCGCGATGCGGATCTCGCGCAGCGCTTCTTCGCCCGGCTGAAGCTCGTCTTTTACGCCGGCGCGGCGCTGCCGCAGAACCTGTGGGAGCGGCTGCAGGCGCTGGCAAG
>JANWUU010000255.1 GCA_025057735.1 Burkholderiaceae bacterium | reverse complement strand
TCCTCCAGCACCCGCTGCAGATAGCGTTCCGTGGCGCCGCGGTCGGGCAGATCGAGCGTCCAGCGCGTCGCATGCGCAACCGCGCTGGAGTCGTACCAGCGGTCGGCGTCCCGCAGGCGCGCCGGCTCGCGCACCGCCCCGTCGCGCCAGCGCAGGCACCAGCGCTCCTGGAACCAGCCGACGTGGCCCAGTTCCCACAGCGGCGGATTGATGATCGGCAGGTATGGCACCTGCCAGCGCGCATCGTCCAGGTCGGCAAGCCATACCTGCGTATACTGCCGCGCGTCCAACAGCGCCTCTCGCAGCTGCGCTTTATTGAGCCGTCGCATCGCGTGCCGCGCTCTATTCGTCCTCGCGTCGCAATTATCACGCCCACCCTTGCGGCCTCGAACACTGGCAACTGGCACACCGCCGCCCGTTGGGCGCGCTTTCTGAGGCCGCATTTCCGCGTCCGCGTCTGCGACCGCTGGGACGGCGGCGCCGACGACTGTCTGATCGCGCTGCATGCGCGCCGCTCGGCGGCATCGATCCGCGCCTTTGCGCGTGCATATCCGCAGCGGCCGTTGATCGTCGTGTTAACGGGCACCGATTTGTACCGCGATCTGCCGCGCAACCGGCGGGCGCGCGCTTCCCTTGAGCTTGCCACCCGGCTGGTCGCCCTCAACGATCTGGCGCCGGAGCGCCTGCCGCCGCGCTGGCGACAGAAGTGTGAGGTAATCCTGCAGTCGGCCCCGCGCCTAAGACCCGGGCGCAAGGCGCAGCGGCACCTCGATGTCGCCGTCGTCGGCCACCTGCGCGCGGAAAAGGATCCGCAGCTGATCTGGCGCCTGCTCAGGCAGGTCGATGCGGATTTGCCGGTGCGCATCTGGCACGCGGGCGGCGCGCTCGATGCGGCGCTGGCGCGCCGCGCCCGGGCCGTCGCACAGCGCGATCCGCGCTACCGCTGGCTCGGCAACCTGACGCGCGGCACCGCGCGCCAACTGATGCGGCGCTGTCACCTGCTGTTGCATCCGTCGCGTATGGAAGGCGGCGCACAGGCCGTCATCGAGGCCGTACGCGCCGGCACGCCGGTCATCGGCAGCCGCATCGACGGCAACGTTGGACTGCTGGGCGCCGCCTATCCGGGCTGGTTTCCGCCCGGCGACGCGCGCGCTGCTGCCCGGCTTCTCACGCGCGCCGCGCGTGAGCGCCATTTCCTGAAGACGCTGGCAGATGCCTGTGCGCGGCGCGCGGCGCGCTTCGAGCCCAAGCGTGAAGCGATGGCGGTGCGCCGCCTCGTTCATAATGCGCTCGCCTCGGCCCAGCGGAACGCCCGATGAACGCACCCGACCCTTTGCGCCTGACTTCCTTTTCCCACGGCGGTGGCTGCGGCTGCAAGATCGCGCCCGCCGTGCTGTCAGAAATCCTGAAGAACGCCGGCGGGATCGTGCCGCGCGAATTGCTGGTCGGCCTGGAGACCGCGGACGACGCCGCGGTCTACCGCCTGAACGACGAGCAGGCGCTGATCGCGACCACCGACTTCTTCATGCCGATCGTCGACGATCCGTTCGACTTCGGCCGTATCGCCGCCACCAATGCCATCTCGGACGTCTACGCGATGGGCGGCACGCCGATCCTCGCGCTGGCCCTGGTGGCGATGCCGGTGGAGAAATTGCCGCTGCCGGTGATCCGCCAGATCATCGCGGGTGGCGAAGCGGTGTGCACCGCCGCCGGCATCCCGATCGCCGGTGGCCACACAATCGATTCGGTCGAGCCGATCTACGGGCTGGTCGTGCTCGGTCTCGTGCACCCGGATCAGGTCAAGCGCAATGCCGGCGCGCGCGCTGGCGACGTGCTGATCCTAGGCAAGCCGCTCGGCGTCGGCATTTACTCGGCCGCACTCAAGAAGGGGGCGCTGGAAGACGCCTTCTATCGCGAGATGATCGCCACCACCACGCAGCTGAACACGCCGGGCCGGCGGCTGGGTCAGATGGCGCAGGTGCACGCGCTGACCGATGTCACGGGCTTTGGCCTGCTCGGTCATCTGCTTGAGATCTGCCGCGGTTCGAACCTCGCGGCGCAAATCCGCCTGGCCGACGTGCCGCTGCTGCCAGGCGTGCAGGCGCTGCTTGCGCGCGGATTCGCCACCGGCGCCTCGGCGCGCAACTGGGCCGGCTACGGCCACGACGTGCAATTAGAGGGTGTGGACGACGCGAGCCGCACGCTGCTGACGGACCCGCAGACGAGCGGTGGCCTGCTGGTCGCCTGCGCGCCGCAGGCCGTCGACGATGTCCTCGCCCTCTTCCGCGCCGAGGGATTTGCGCGCGCGGCGGTGATTGGGCACCTTCAAGCGGGAGCGCCGCGCGTACGCGTCATTGCGTAAGCCGGCGCGCGGTGCGGCCGCGCAGGCTGCTTACCCTTTCGCGGTGCAAAATGCCACTTTTGCCCGGTCAGCAGCCTAGGCGCCTTCTGTCACGCAACGTGGCCGCAAGCCGTTTCCGCCGTCAGCCCACTGCTTTGGCTGGATGGGCGCTGTGTCGGCCCCGGCAGCCGTAGACGGCAAGCAAGATGGCCCTAGTGGCAACCTTGCCATCGGCAAACGCGGTCCATGGCGGATTCCTCTGAGCTTTGCGGCCGCTGCGCCTGCGTCGGCACCGGCGGCAGGCCGTTCCAACGCGCGCCGGACGGCGTTTGCGCACGTGCTCGTCCACGCAGCAAAGGGGCGAACACCCGCGCTTAGCACCGCGCCGACGTTGGCTCGATCGGCCATTGCGATCGGCACCGCGCAATGCAGCAGTCGGGCCGCCAACTCATGTCGGTGATCACAACGTGCGCGCGGCCGGCGATGCGTTACGCGGCCGCCGCTTTGGCGACAAACACGGCAAACCGCTCGCCCCTGTCCAGCCACACCGACGGCGCGCACAGCCCGGCCTGCACAAGCAGCGCCGTAAAGGCGCTGAGTTGATACTTATACGAGTTCTCCGTATGGATGCGTTCGCCGGCCTCGAACAGGCGTTCGCCATCCGGAAGCCGCACACGCACCGGCCGCAACGCCTGCAGGTGCATCTCGACGCGCGAGGCGCGCGCATCGAACACTGCCACATGTTCCCAGTCGCGCACGTCGAAATCGCTGCCAAGCAGCCGGTTCACATGGTTCAGCACGTTGCGGTTGAACGCGGCGGTCACACCCAGCGCATCATCGTAGGCGGCGTGAAGCGTCGCTTCGTCCTTGACCAGATCGACCCCGATGAGCAGCGCGCCCTGCGCATCCATCTCGCGCACCACACGGCTTAGGAACGCAACGGCCTGCGGCGGTGTGAAGTTGCCGATCGAGGAACCGGGATAGAAAAACACGCGCCGCTCGCGGCGCACCGGCGGCGGCAGCACGAGCCGCTCCGAGAAATCCATCGCGATGCCGACCATCGGCAGCTGCGGATAGCGCTCCTGCAAGCAGGAAAGGCGCTCGCGCAGGAACTGCGCCGAGATGTCGACCGCCACGTACTGCGCCGGCTGCAGCCACTCGAACAGCCGGCGCGCTTTCTCGCAGTTGCCAGCGCCGAGATCAATGAGCGTGCATTGAGGCGCGAGCGCGCGCGCGATCTGCGCCCCATGGCGATCGTAGATTTCCGCCTCCGCGCGCGGCAGGTAATACTCGGGCAGTTCGCAGATCGCCTCGAACAAGCGCGCCCCGAGCGCGTCGTACAAGAACTTGGGCGCGATCGCGGCCGGCTGCGCGCGCAGGCCGGCCAGCAGTTCGGCGCGCGGATCGGCCAGTGCCGGGACCTCAAGGAAAGCCGGCGTCGGCGGGGAATCGTCAGGCCGCATCGTCGCCGCGCCCCGCAACGTCAACGATAGGTGTCGATCTCCGCCGCCAGCCCGGCGGCGTGCAACGCCTGCAGCAGCTCCTGCACGTGCTGCGGGCCGCGCGTCTGCAGCACCAACTGCAGCTGCGCGTTCTGCGCCGGCAGCGTGGTGAAGGCGCGTTGATGCTCGATGTCTTCGATGTTGGCACCGGCGTGGCCGACGATGGTCGCCACGCGGGCCAGT